>JBKOYE010000110.1:0-15249 GCA_046725275.1 Verrucomicrobiota bacterium | reverse complement strand
GCTGATGGCGGCAATGAAAAAAATGCAAGACGGCGTTTGGGAGGTGAACGGGACAGCGACACGTGAAAAAACCGTTCGCATTCATGGTCTGCTCTCAGGAGAGGATTTTGATTTAACGATGGCATCCGAAAACGGTAGTGTGATGCGTCAAATCGCCATTGGAGATAAAGCTTGGGCGAACGCGACTGGCGGTAAGACATGGAAAAAAGCGCAAGCGAGCGATCGCTTGATTTACAGTTTGGCGCATACGCCCATTCGGTCTCCGCCTTGGGAATCCGATTTTAAGAGAGCTAGCGACGAACAGCACGCCGGTGCGACGTGGGTGCATATTCGCGCTAAATCCGACCGAAACGGTCATCCTGCATCGTTCTCTGCTCCAGCGTCCTTTTCCTACAAGTCGCAATATTGGCTCGCGCTGGACGGACAAGGTCAGCCGCTCTACATCGCACGTTACGAGGGAGGGATTTCTTCTCAAAGCTTCAACAAAGCTACGGCGACTGTCAGTAGTACCGTCACGCGCTGTGAATTTGAGTACAAGCCGGTCAAAGATAAGACGATCGCACCTCCCGAAGGCGCGGAGCCAGGAAGAAAGCATTAGGCGCTGATCGCGTTCATCAACATGACAGGCGCATTGAACCATCGGATGTGTCGACGGTCATTGTTTGCGATGCGAGTATTCCCGCAGCTCGCGACTCTGCTTATTTCCCTGCTGATTTCGCTCACGCAGGTTCACGGGCAGACGCAGGCGGCCATGAATGCGCACGCTCGCGCAGAGTTTGAGCAAGCTGATGCAGAACTTAACAAGACTTATGAAGCCCTTTTGGCAAAGCTTCCGGATGCTGAGGGCAAGGAAAAACTGAAACAAAGCCAGCGGGGATGGCTCGCCTTCCGGGATGCCGAGGCAGCGTTTGCGGCTGATCAGGCGCGTGGCGGGTCAATGGCTCCCACAATCCGCTACGAAACCATAACGGAACTCACTCAACAGCGGATCAAACAGCCAAAGGCCAGGCATACGGACGACGCGGCTCCTCATGAAAAGGATGCTAGCACACCTTCCCCCACACCCACAGCCACGTCATCGGCCTCCGCCCAAGAATCAAACAAGGAGCCCGCGGCAGCAGCGCCGAATCCGAGTTCCGTTTCTCCAGATAAGAAGTGGGAATATAAGTGCGCTGAATACGGCCTTGATCAGTGCGCGCCGGAAATTGTAAAGGCGGGCACAGCGGATGTTGTGTTGGACCTCGATCAAGAGCAGCAGGTGCATGGTCCAGAGGCGAGGCATGCGGAGGTAATATGGGCGCCGGACTCAAAACGTTTTGCCTTCAATTATAGTCCGCTCCACGCGCACCATACGACCTATGAAACCGTCGCGTTTTATCAGCTACGAGGCGACAAATGGGTAGCCATGCATTCGCCGGTGGACGAGGAATCAGAGCGCGCCCAGTTGGTGCAACTTGCGAAGGACCACTTGCCCAAGAGCTTTAACCCGCGCCATTGCGACCGGGGGCGTGACGTTTTGAAGCTGCGTGAATGGATTGACGCCAATACTGCGATCCTTTATGCGCCTTGCTATGCGCGCAGCTCTGGAGAACTGGAGTCGGCTTTCCTTTTCACGTTGAACTTCAACGATGCTGGAAACTGCAAGATCATCAAAACGCATCAGCTGTCGAAAAAGGAGCTCGAAGACGAGCAATGAGATTGTTTGGCACGTTTGTCTTAGTCGTCGCACTGGCGATCGGCTTTGGTTTCTGCATTCTCGCCGCTGATAAGGAACTAGCAGCTGCCAAGGGATCATCCGACGAGCCATCGCCCGCGCCTGGCGACAGCACTGATCAAAACGTTCCTCGTGAATTCCTAGGCTTTGCCGAGGTGTCAGAATTTCATGGTGTCATCGACGATCTGGATGGCTACGTGAACTTGCGCAAGGAGAAACGAGCTGATGCTCGAGTTATAACAAAGGTCAAAGCCGGCGAGCCGTTTCGGTTTCAGAAAAAGGAACATGAAGACTGGTGCCACGTGAAACTGAAATCAGGAGTGAGCGGCTGGATGCATTACAGTCGGATCAAGCTTTATTTTACCAAAGATGACCTGCCTAAAAAATCAGAGAAGGGCGATGAAATTGACGAGCAAGCTCGCGAGCAAGGCGTTAACTATTATGACGTGACTCAAGCCGCGGCGCAGGGCGACAAGGAAGCGCTCAAGACATTCCTTATCCTTGAGACCGACGGAGCAGCCGCGGAAGAGCACAACGGTGTTGTTTGCGTTGTGATCCATCTCATCGGTGATGACGCATACGCCAACTTTCTACGCGAACAACCACGCGGTTTTCGCGACCAGGTGAGCGTCGCAGCCGGCTCGGACATCGTATATCCATTCAAGACCAAAGAATACTTCCGCCAATACTTTCCCAAGTCGGCAAAAATCCTGTTCCCTGATTTCAACGAACAATTAGATCGATGGAACTGAGTTCATTCGCGTCTATCCGCATGATGCGAGGGCGGACCTCGTTAGCCGGGCTTTTGATTCTGTTCTTATCTCCAAACGCTTTTGCCGAGAGCGACTTTTCGACGTTCTGGAAAAAATTTAGGTCCGCGGTGATCGCTGGCGATAAAACAACAGTTGCTGAGATGACGAAATTCCCACTGTCGATGCCCTATTTGGTAAAAGCTGTAAAGAACAAGGAGGATCTCTTGCGCCGTTATAACGAAATTTTTAAAGGCGAGGCCAATGCCGCGCAATGTTTCGGCAGCGGGGAACCGCGAAAAGAATCCGCCCAGTGGTACGAGATCTACTGCCCTTTCAAGGAAGCCCCAGACGACCGGGAAAACGCACCGATTCGCTTCCAGTTCGAACTCACCAAAAGCGGCTGGAAATTCGCTGATTTGGACAATGTTAATGAGTGACGCGGGTTAACAGACATCGGAGAATTGCTCCTTATCAAAGGTGGAAAGTCGCCAGACAAAAAATTCTCTGTTGTTTCGGGTGAGAATAGGGCCGGCGAGTTCGGGGTCTATTTGATCGACGCTCAAACAAAGAAAGTGCTTGGCCTGCTCGAAGAAGTAGCGACCGATCTCGACAGTGCGCCCGATGCATATGACGCGCATTGGTCGCCGAATTCAAAACATGTCGGGATTTCTTCTCGCAGAGATCGGCATTGGACGCTGAACGTGATCTACCGAATTGAAAACCGGCGCGCTTATCTCGTAGAAACTCCCCAGGTCATGTGTCACGCCGTGCCTGAGTTTTGCCGACTGCAAAAAGAGCTTGGCAACGTCCTTACATTTGAGAGCGAGGATTACTACGAGGCGCCATGGAAGGTGCGCCAGTACGAGAGCTACTCCGAAATTATGAAATGGCTTTCGCCGACGCGGTTTGTGGTTAGCGAGGAATCGCAGTGGGGAGTCAAAACGCGAGATCCCTCGCTCTCGTTAGGCCAATATGGCGAAGTCGAAAAGCTCGAGCACGAAACCGACGTTTATCATGTCTGGTTCAGTGTGGAAGGTGAATGCGAACTTTTGCCGGGAGACAAATCTCGGGTTCTGAGTGCCCGACCTGTGAAAGAGCAAGAGACCAAGCCGTAATCATCACTTCAATGGCAAAGTCCGAAATGGAAATGAAAACAATAATCTGCATTCTCGCGTTTTTCGCGGTTACTACTCTCTCGCTGCACGTGTCCGCTCAGGAAACGTCGGGTGCCGGAATTGTTTACGGCCCCAAGGCCGGGTTTAACATCAGTGCGCCCGAAGGATGGGTTCTCGACAACGAGTCAGGTAAAGGACAGGGCCTGCCCTGTGTGCTGTATCCGAAAGGTTCATCGTGGTCGGACGCGAAGACGGTAATGTATGCCAACATTGCGGGCACGAAATTTGAAGGCGTGAACATATTCGTCGCCACGGCGATTAAGGAAATGGAAAAGGTGCATGGGAAACCGAAAGAGAAGATTCTTTCCGGCAAAACCAAGGACGGTCACGATTATTTTGTTAACGAATACCCTGCGACAAAGACTTACTCGCAGTGGGAACGCGTGGGCTACGTCCAACTTCCCCGTGGGGTCGCTTACATCGTTCTCACCTCGCGCGATAAGGCGAGCTACCAAAAAGATTTTGGTGAACTCGAGAAAGTCCTGAAAAGCCTCGTTTATCTCCAGCCGAAGTCCGAGTCGGCAAGTGGCCAGGCTTACGCTGCTCGTTACGACCAGCTAAAAGATCAGCATGCAGAGGCGGAAATCGAGCCGTTGCTGACCGAATGGCGCGAGAAGGCGCCTGACGATCCCGACGCGTGGATCACGAGCGCGAATTATTATTTTAATCAACGCCAGGTAGCGATCTCTACAAAGAAAGCGGGCCCAAGCGACTTTAAGTTGACTGATAAGAAGGGTAAGCAGGCAGGAAGCATTTCGTTCGAGCAAGATAAGGAAAATATGAAGCGGGCGGCCGATCTTCTTCAGGAAGCGAGCACGAAATTTCCAGATCGCTTGGGCATCTGGTGCGGGCTCGCGTTCATTTATCAAGAGAGCGGAGATTTTGATAATGAGTTGTCGACGTTGAAGAAGTTGGTCGCATATGCCCGCGAGCATCCAGCGCAACTCAAGTGGGAAGGCAAGCCGCTCAATGAGCCGGCCGATGAGTTCGTTGCGGAAAAGCTGCACAGCTATGGACAGTATTATGAGAAGAAGGAGAACCCCGAGGATGATAAACGCTGGTTCCAAATTTCTACGCTGGCGATGGAGCAATACCCAAATCATGCAGAAGGCTACATCGACGGGGCTGGCTATTGGGCTGATATTGGCGAATGGCAAAAGGCGCGCGAACTTCTGGAAAAAGCGCATGAGACCAATCCAAAATCACTCGACGCGCTGCTTGGTCTCGGAAAAGTCAGCGTTGAAATGAAAGACTTTGCGAGCGCGCGAAAATATTTTGAGGAAGTTCTAAAGCTTCAGTCCAGCGGCGCATACGCGCAGGAAGCGAAGGAAGCGTTGCGAAAATTGAAGAAGAAGTAGCACGACTGAGGTCGAACGTATTCGTCGGAAATTAAGAGCTTGGTTCTGTTCGCTGCTTTTTCTAGAATTCGAAAAGCTCTTACAATTGGTGTTTGGCGCGAAGGCGGATTCGCGGTTAGTAGAAGCTGAATGAAAATCAGATTCACATCCCAAGCGCGAAGCATCGCGGTCGTGGCAGCGTTGCTATGCCTTGTCGCAGTTGCTCCGACTGTCGCTACCACTCCTCAATATCAGATTTACGACATCGGCGTCATTGATGTCGGCGATACCGCATCACAGGGTTTCGGCGTGTCGCACGCGGGAATCGCCGTCGGTCGTTCGGTTCGCACCGACGGAAGTCAGGCCTTTATCTGGACACTCGACTACGGCATCGTTGGCCTGCCGAATCTTGCCGGGCGCAGTCACGCGGTTTCCAACAGCGCCAATGACAAAGGCATCGTGGTGGGGACCGCCGCCACCACACTTTTCGGTACCAGCCGGTTGCCGGTGATCTGGCAAAACGGCGTCGTTTCGCAGTTACCGTTGCCAGCGGGCGAAACACTCGGCGATGCGAACTCGGTGAACGCTTCGAGTGTTGCGGTCGGTTCGGTTGACGCGGGAAGCTTGCAGCGGGGTGTGATCTACAGCGGCGGCAACGCGACAATCATCACGCAAACGACAGCAAACGGAAGTTACTTCCTTACCGCATTCGGCATTAACGATTCAGGCAGGGTCGTAGGCCAGGGCATCGATCCGTTGAACGCTGCGCGCAACGTTGGGATCGTCTATGACATTGGTCAGAGCATGGCGTTTGAGATCGGCGCGTTGCCAGGTATGAACGGAGCACTGGCGTTCGGCGTGAGTAACACGGGATACGTTGTTGGCTCGAGCATGCTGAACCAGGGGTCAGGTCTGCCGTTCATCTGGTCGGATCAAGGTGGAATCGTTGCCATCCCGCTCGCCTCAGGGACGAGCGAAGGATCCGCGCGCGCGGTAAATTCAGCCGGTTGGGTGGTGGGAACCGATTCGTCAGCTTTCGCAATCCCATTTCTTTATGACGGAACAAACACCTATCGTCTTGCCGATTTGATTCCTCCGAATTCCGGCTGGGACTTATCCATGAACACTTCGTCGTCGGCAGACGGTATTAGCGAGGACGGTGTCATCGTTGGGACTGGCATTCACAATGGCGAGACTCACGCGTATGCGATGGTGCCCGCAGCGCCTAGCCCGACACCCACGCCAAGCCCTACGTCAACTCCAATGGCCACGCCCACAGCGACACCCACTCCAACAGGTACTCCGAGACTTACTCCTACGCCAAGGCCGCGCCCCAGTCCGCGACCGCGACCGTAGCCCATGATTCCCAAGCGATCCGTGAGAAGTGATCAGTGATTAGTTGTAGCCGGGACCGATGATCCCGGTCATCCGTTTCAAGCGATACTGGCATCACCGGATGCCGACTACAGACACAAAGAAAATTAGTGTCCATTCGTGTTCATTCGTGGTTAGCTTAACAGTCGCTGCGCGAAGATTGCGCTGGATTCATGAACGAAACACGTCACGAGAACCCGCACACGCCGCTGAGTTACCATGGTGCCTGGCGCATCGTGTGGCTGGTTTTCTTCCTGTTTATCGTCTGGCTAATTCTGCGCGCATTGCAACCGGTGATTCTGCTCTTCGCGCTGGTCTTGCTTCTTGCAATGGTCCTGAACCCCATTGTGGTCTGGTTACAGAAACATCGTATCCCGCGCTTTCTCGGTGTGATCCTGCTAGTGCTCGCGCTCGTAGCTGTGGCCACAACGATTATCGTTTTCGCGATACCGCCGCTAGCAAGACAAACGCAGGAACTCGTGCGCAACGCTCCCGAGGTGTGGCAGGGCATTCGCATCCGGATCGAATCGCTCACACGAAATTATCCGGCCGTTCGCGAGGCATTGCCGCGCACGGATGAGATCGCGGGAAAAGCCGGTGCGGCCGCGGGGACGGTCGGGAATTTTTTGCTGCGCTCAACGATCGGATTCGTCGGTGGCGTAGCCAGCGTCGTGTTTGCCATTCTGTTGCTCGTTTTCGTGTTAGCTAATCCAACACCACTAGTGGCTGCGTATCTGGCACTTGTTCCCGATCGTTATCGCGAGCAAGCGCACCGCACTCTCGCGCGGCTGATGCGTCAAATGACTGCATGGGCGCGTGGCGTCGCTATCAACGGCGTGATCACGGGTCTGTCGATAGGCGTGTCGCTTTGGCTGATTGGCGTGCAGCCCGCGCTCATGTTCGGCGTGTTCGCGTTTTTGGGCGAGTTCCTTCCAAACGTCGGTGCGTTTCTCGTTTCCATTCCCATTTTGCTGGTCGCATTGAGCATGGGTGCGACAAAATTCTGGCTGGCGCTCATCGTGATCCTGGTGGTTTACCAGGTTGAGTTGAATCTTCTTGTGCCGGGCGTGCTCGGCAAAGAGATGCGATTGCATCCGGTAAACATTTTGTTCTTCACGCTGGCGACCGCCGAATTGTTTGGGCTACTCGGGGTTTTCCTCGCTGTGCCCGCTGCCGCACTGGTGCAAATTGTGATCGACGAATTTTATTTGGAACCGCGCAAAATGGATCGTACCGCGCTTGATCGGGAAGCTGCAGTTCTAGTGGAAGGCAAGAAATAACAGGCGCGGGTCGTCCGTCTCGAACGCGCGCTAGCTCCGAAGAAACATTTGTCCGATTGCCGGGCAGACATCGCCGCTGCAAGTGGTTGAAGAGAAAAGTTTTGACAACGCCCTGCTGACTTGAGTAAAACCGGGGCTACGGAGAAATTCATCACATCATGTCAAAGTTAAAGGTAATTCTTACCGGCTTCTTGTTTCCGTTGGTTCTGCTGTTTGGTTCGCACCCAGCGGAGTCGCGTAATCCCGGCGCAAAAAGCAACAAGCATGGCTATGCCCAGCGTGGAACGGTTCAAAAGATGATTGTCGAAAACGCGAGTGTAACGATGCAACTCGACCTAAACGGATTGAATGGAAGCAATTCTCTCGTGGCAAGGCCAATGACTCTGCAATTCTCCGGCGCAGCCAATTCCTTCTTCCCGATTCTCGTTTTCAACGATCTGCTGCGTTCAGTTGAGCCCGGCTCGATGGCCTTGATCCCGGAAAATGTTTCAGCAATCCCTGCACAGTTAGGCGCGTCTGTTAAGCAACTGGTAGTCGAAAAACTTCCGTCGAACCAAGGTTTCGAACTCGCTGTGCGCGACGGCAAGAGCCGGTTCACATTTTTTAATGTTGAAGCAATCCAGTACGATTACGATGCCGCCTCCCACTTGTTTACCATGACCGGAAGCAGGCTTCTCATGTCAAAAGAGTTTGCGAACGCGCTGGGCCGCCCATCGGACGCTGGATCTATCATTGGAAAAATTTCCATCGGCGCAGCGATGCAACCCATCGAGATCGACCAGGTTGTTAACGGAAAGCTGCAATCGGCTGTTATGCCTGCAGTTGGGACAGTTCCTGGCCCCGATGTCATCGTGGGCGAATTGATTGGCCTGGAGCAGTCCGAGAATGGTTCCGTCGAGGGCCGCGTCGGTCTCGCTTTAGGGACTGATGCCTGCAATCAAGGAACGGAGAACGTGGGTTGGTTTGCTTTGCCCAGCAATGACCATCCGTTTATTCCGCAGAATCTTTACCGAATGAGTGGTGGCGCTACTAACAACGAGCGGTTCGAGCAAATCGGTCAATCCTGGGGTAAGCACGCGTTTGCAGCGGCATCATCAAATACTTGCGGTTTTGGGTGCAACGGTGTAGGCGGCGATCGTCTTGGCTCCGGCTGCTCCGACGCATATGGCGCCGGCCTGAATGGCAGCCAGTTCGGCATCGGTTCGCGTGCCTGGGTCAATCCGTTCACCGGATTCTTCGCACAGAGCCCGGACCCAAACGACCACAGCGGCCACAGTCATGACGTAACATCTCACCGGATCCTCGTTGACGTTGACGACTTGAACACGTCCCTAAACGCTGGGGCGACATATTTTGCCGAAGCCAATTACATTGTCCCGCACGAAGGAACTTGGTGCCAAAGTCACCCGACTGAGTGCAACATGTATAACAATGCATCCTACCAGCAGTACAGCGTATTCGGAGTTAACGAGCCTTTTAGTTTTAGTGCTGCAGGTCCGACGGTGCGAGAGCAGCCGGCCATAATGGCGTGGACTGGTGCGACGGTAAATCAAATCGATCCTGACCCAGGGAACGACGGCATTTGGTTCATGGGCTATAAGGTAACCAACCCGTCTGCTGGTGTCTGGCACTATGAGTACGCGCTTTACAATCAAAACCTCGATCGTGCCATTCAATCGTTTAGCGTGCCTTTAGGACTTGGAGCTAACATTAGCAATGTTGGTTTCCACACCCCGCCTCAGCATCCCGGTTGGCCGCATGATGGTACCGTGGGAGACGCGGGATATAGCAGCACGCCGTGGGATGTTTCTCAAGATGCAGGCTCTATCACTTGGAGCACGGAAACTTTTGCGACTAATCAAAATGCAAATGCGATTCGCTTCGCCACGCTGTATAACTTCCGCTTTGACGCCGATCAACCACCAGAAACTACTACCGCGACAGTAGGATTCTTTAAAACCGGTTCGCCAATGACTGTCGAAATCCAGGCGCCTGCTGCGGGCGCCACGCCCACGCCGACACCAACCGCCACGGCCACGTCGACTGCCACACCGACCGCTACACCCAGGCCCACTCCATCACCAAGGTCGAACCCTTTGCCGAGGCCTCGTCCAACTCCGCCACCGCGTCCCTAGCCTGCTCCCGGCACAGTGAGCAAAAGTAAAGAGTTTGTTAGAAATCTTCCTTTGCTTGTATCGCGAGCACGTGAAAGAAATGACCATTCCATTCCCATGCGGCGCACCCTAACAGAAGGATCCACTACGATGTCAAAATTACTCCTTACCGGCTTCGCCTTGCTGCCAGCTCTATTTTTCGCGAATGCTTCGGAAAATAATATCAGTCAACCCAAACAACACGCTGCTGAAGCGCTGACTGGAACACTTCAAAAGATGATTGTCGAAGACGCGAGCGTAACGATGCAGCTCGATCTGAACGGATTGAATGGAAGCAATTCTCTCGTGGCACGGCCAGTGACGTTGCACTTCGCTGCGGCGCCTAATTCTTTCTTTCCTGTTCTCGTCTTTAATGATCTCTTGCGCGGACTCCAACCCGGTTCAATTAATCTAGTTCCAGCAGCCGGTGTCAACACTCCCGGTTACAGCAATCTGCCTAAAATCCTAAGCGCCTCTCTTAAGCGGCTGGCAGTGGAAAAACTTCCTTCAGGTCAAGGCTTTGATCTCGCAGTTCGGGATAGCAGTACAGGATTCACTTTTTTCAATATTGAAGGACACGAGTATGATTACGACGACGCCGCGCAGTCGTTTACCATCTCCGGTGGCAGGCTTCTCCTGTCAAAACAGTTTGCCAGTACACTGCGTATCCCATCAGGGGCTGGCTCATTGGCCGGAACAATTTCAATCGGCGCAGCGATGCAACCGATCCAAATCGACCAGATTGTTAGGGGGGAAACGAAGTCGATGGTTATGCCTCCCGTGCAACATGCAGTCGGTCCAGCAGCTCCGGACCTTGTGCCCGGCCCGGATGTTATTGTTGGAGATATCCAAGATGTAGACCAGCAGGGAAGCAACGCGACCCAGGTTGGCCTGGCAATAGGAACAGACTCTTGTAACAACGGCGACGAGCCAATTGATTGGTTTGAGTTGCCAGACACCGATCACCCGTTTATTCCGCAGAATCTTTACCGGATGAGCGGCGGAGCGGATAACACTGAGCGCCTCGAACAAGTCGGCCAATCCTGGGGTAAGCACGCGTTCTTCGCGTTGGAAGACTTCGTCTGCGGTACTTGTGACACCAGTGGTTGCCAGACCGGTTCGCACCTCTGTCCGGGATGCTCCGACCCCTACGTCTCAGGCCTGAATGGCGATCAGGACCAGATCGGCTCGCGCGCCTGGGTCAATCCTTTTACGGGATCATTTCCTTCGACCGCTAACGATCACAGTGGCCACAATCACGACGGCGTGTCACACAGGATCCTGGTTAACATGAGTGACCTGGACATCCAACAGAATCCGGGCGCGACGTATTTTGGCGAAGCCGCCTACATTAGCCCGCATGAATACACCTGGTGTCAGTCGCATCCCGGAGAGTGCAACATGTTTAACAACTTTTCCTATCGTCAGTTCTCGGTCAGCGGCGGCCCGACATTTTTCACCTTTTCAGCAGTTGGTTCTACCGCCCGAATGCAACCTTCTATTGAAGCTTGGGCAGCTACGGGCGCGACGGTGCAGCAGGTTGAGCCCGACCCGGGTAACGATGGTCTCTTCTTCGTCGGTTACAAGATAACAGGCCCGAATGCCGGACTGTGGCATTACGAGTATGCCATCTTTAACATGAATCTTGATCGCGCCATCCAATCCTTCGAAGTTGTTTTCCCAGGTTTTCCCCCGGATCTCAGCAATGTCGGATTTCACGCGCCGCCGCAGCACCCAGGCTGGGCACACGACGGCACGGTTGGCGATGCCGGATATAGCAGTACTCCCTGGACTTTCACTGTGAATGGGCCTCCGCCTTTTGCGAACTCCGCCGTGTGGAATTGCGAAACCTTTGCGCAAAATCCGAACGCGAATGCGATCCGCTGGGGGACGTTGTATAATTTCCGGTTCGATTCGCCCGCAGCACCGGCCACAAGCACGGCAAACATCGCTTTCTTTAAGACAGGCTCGCCGGTTACCGTCGACGTCGTGGCTCCTTTTATGTCGGACGCAACGCCGACAGCGACCCCTACAGCAACACCGACTGCCTCACCCACAGCTACAGCGACAATTTCTCCCAGCCCCAGCCCGACAGTTACTGCAACAGCGACCGCCACCCCGCGGCCCACTCCAACCCCGAGATCCAACCCGTCGCCAAGGGCTCGCCCCACGCCCGCACCGCGCCCCTAGGCGTGTATCCCGCGTGCGCGGTGAGCAGTGATAGTGACTGGGGGTGAACGGTCCCCTCCTTAATACGTTGCGCCCGGCACGGTAAAAGAATTGTTACAAATCTTTTTTTGCGTCCGCCCCGAGCGCGTGAGAAAAATTAACTCTCTCGCACTTTAGCCGACCTTCACCCGCAACCAAAGAAATCCGCCAATGTCAAAAGCAATCGTTACCCGGTTCATATTCCCGTTGTGCTTGCTCTTCGCCTGGTCCGAAGCGCACAGCGGGACTACAACTGCCCAGACGCAAAGAAGTCTGAACGAAAACGTGAACGGCACGCTTCAAAAGATGATCGTCGAAAATGGAAGCGTGACGCTGAATCTCGATCTGAACGGATTGAACGGAAGCAACGATCTAACGACCAGACCCGTTACAATACAGTTCGCTGCTGCGACGAACTCGTTCTTTCCCATTCTCATCTTGAACGGTGAGTTGCGAGGGCCCGAGCCGGGCTCGATCGCGCTGGTCCCGCAAATGCGACCGAATCCCCTGCTTCCAGCCGTGCTGGCCGCATCTCTGAAGCACCTCCTCGTGGAGAAACTTTCGCCTGGAGCAGCGTTCGACCTCGCGGTGCGCGATGCCAGGACTGGTCTCAGATTCTTCAACGTCGAAGGACACCACTACGATTATGATGCCAACACCCCGTCGCTGAATATCCAGGGAGGTCGACTCTTAGTTTCAGATGAATTTGCGAAGGCGCTGGGCCGCCCCATAGACGCCGGAGCGAACGTTGGCAGTATTTCGATAGGCGCGGCGATGCAACCGATCGAGGTCAGACAACTCGTTAGTGGAGAACCCAAATCCGTCGTGATGCCCCCACTTGGCGGAGCAACACAGGGCGGAGTGCCAACACAAACGTCCGGGCCCGATGTCATTGTAGGAGATCTGCCAGACGTGGAGCAACTCGGGAGTGCCGGCACTCAGGTGGGTCTCGGAGTAGCAACGACCTCTTGTAATAGTGGCAACCAGCCCGTCGATTGGTTTCAATTACCCAACACCGATCACCCAGTCGTTCCGCAAAACCTTTATCGAATGAGCGGCGGAGCCGATAACACCGAGCGCTTCGAACAAGTCGGCCAATCCTGGCTCAAACATACCTTCTTCGCGTTGGAGGACGACGACTGCGACCTTGGCTGCAACACTAATGGTTGCGTTACCGGCAGCCACCTTTGCCCGGGATGCTCCGACCCGTACTCCGCCAACCTAAATGGCGATCAGGACCAGATCGGTTCGCGCGCCTGGGTCAACCCATTCACCGGCGCTTTTCCATCTACTGCGAACAATCACAGTGGCCACAATCACGACGGCGTGTCCCATCGGGTTCGGGTTGAGGTCGATGATTTAAACCAAAGCCTTAATCAAGGCGCGACCTACTTTGCTGAAGCGCAGTATGTCGCCCCGAGTGAATACACCTGGTGCCAGGCGCATCCGACCGAGTGCAACATGTACAACAATGCCTCTTACCGCCAGTATACCGTGAGCGGCACTACCAATTTCACCTTTTCGCCAGTAGGTAACACATTGCGAATGCTGCCTGCCATCAGGGCATGGACGGGTGCGACGGTGAACCAGCTGGAGCCAGATCCGGGAAACGATGGACTCTGGTTTATGGGCTATAAAGTAACCAACCCATCGGCTGGAGTCTGGCACTATGAGTATGCTCTCTATAACATGAACCTGGATCGCGCCATTCAATCCTTCACTCTCCCGCTGGGGCTTGGTACCAATATCAGTAACATCGGCTTCCACGCGCCGCCGCAGGAACCGGGCTGGTCAAACGACGGCACATTCAACAATCAGGGTTATAGCAGCACGCCGTGGACTGTCACTCAGGCTCCTGATTCCATAACTTGGAGTACCGAAACGTTTGCGCAGAATCAGAACGCCAATGCGATTCGCTGGGG
Organism: Verrucomicrobiota bacterium; assembly: GCA_046725275.1. Taxonomy (GTDB): domain Bacteria; phylum Verrucomicrobiota; class Verrucomicrobiia; order Chthoniobacterales; family UBA10450; genus Udaeobacter. Next base: position 1,334 of record JBKOYE010000110.1, on the reverse strand, counting down.
CACACTGTACAACTTCCGGTTCGACGCCGATCAACCGCCGCAAGAAACCAACGCAACGGTCGGCTTTTTCAAGACAGGTTCGCCGATGATGGTTGCGATCCAGGCACCTGCAGGCGGCGCCACGCCGACGCCCACAGCGACGGCAACCGCTACGGCATCGCCGACGGCAACTCCGACAACCACTCCGCGGCCGAGCCCCACACCAAGGTCCCATCCGACGGCACGGCCTCGTCCCACATCTGCGCCACGCCCCTAGGCCTTCATCCCGTGCAAGAAGTGATCGGTGATTAGGGGTGCACCGTCCCCTCCGAATGCGTTGCGTCCGGCACGGTAACAGAATTGTTAAGAATTTCTTTTTGCGTCCGCCGCGAGCACGTGGGAAAACGTAGCTCTGTCAATCTTAACCCGGTTCCTGCAACCAAAGGAGTTCGCCAATGTCACGAACAACGCTTACCAGTTTCGCTCTGCTGCTACTTCTTTTTCTCGGGAGTAGCTCAGAAAACTACGCTGTCCAATCCAAACAAAACACTTCCGACGCGCCGACCGGCACGTTTCAGAAGATGATTGTCGAAAACGGCAGCGTCACGATGCATCTCGATCTCAACCGGTCCGCGATTAGCTCCGTCCTTGCAAGACCGGTGACGCTGAATTTCGCAGCCCAGGCGAATTCCTTTTTCACAATTGTGGTTTTTAACGACCTGTTGCGCGGTTCCGAGTCGGGCTCGATGGCGCTTGCTCTGCAAAACTCGTCTCGGGGCGGAGTCAACGACCCCGCCTACAGCCCGCTTGCGCGATTATCCGCGTCTCTCAAGCAGCTGGTTATCGAAAAACTTTCTTCAGATGCGGCTTTTGACCTCGCTGTGCGCGACAGCAAAACGGGATTCAGCTTTTTCAACATCGAAGGACATCAGTACGGCTACGATCCTAATGCACAGTCTCTAACCATCACAGGCGGAAAGCTGCTCGTTTCACAAGAGTTTGCCAACGCGCTTGGCCGGCCATCGGATGCTGGTGCGACTGTTGGCAAGATCTCGATCGGCACTACGATGCAACCGATCGAGGTTCGAACAATCGTCAACGGCGAAATCCAATCAGTGACCATGCCGCCACTGCGAGGCCTGCCACGCCGTATCGATGCGCAGACGGGCGCAGCTGGTGCAGACGCACCGAGGCTCGTGGCTGGACCGGATGTGATCGTTGGCGTTCTGCCGGAAATGGCGCAATACGGAAGTAATGGAGGTTTCGTAGGCCTGGGAATTGGAACGACCTCGTGTAACAACGGTGACCAACCGCTGCATTGGTTTGCGTTGCCGAACACCGACCATCCCGTTATT
>JBKOYE010000150.1:0-15233 GCA_046725275.1 Verrucomicrobiota bacterium | reverse complement strand
GCGTCCTGCTGTTGGCATTGAAAAATTGTCCGATCGCGAGATGCACATCTTCTTTTTGTTAGGCTCAGGGCTTGGCAACAGCCAGATCGCGAAGTCGCTCAACTTGAGTGTCAAAACGATCGAGAGCCATCGCGAGAACATCAAACACAAGCTCGACATGAGTTGCAGCCGCGATTTGGTTGCCTGCGCTAAGAAATACGTCGAAGTCACTTTCGTGCCGCCGATGGATGTCATCGGCCGGGGCAAAAAGAAAGTCGTCCATTTCCCTGCCGCCTGAGGGCGATTCAACCACGAATCGACGCGAATTGACACGAATTTTGCAAGGCGTGTGTGTCAAACGCCAAGATACCCGACGTTGCACAGAATAGAGCCGCGGGAGACGCGAGCATAGACGGGCAGCCCGCGTGGGGCGCGAGAGCGGGAGCGAACGAGTCCAACGCTCTACAACGACCGTGTTGTTACAATCGGCGTCTGACACAAAGCTCGCCGTGTGGGACGCGCGAGATTACACAGGAAGCCTGAAGGTGAGTGAGCGGTCGCGAGTAATCAAACGCCCTACAACAACGCCAAACTTGTTGGCCTCGAATTAAAATTCGTGATCGGCGTTTAAGAAATTTTTCCTATGCCAACAATGTCGGCGCAGAATGTTGAAAACAGGGTCCGTGGAACCGCTCTTAAGAGATATTCTTGCGACTGAAAAATCTGTTCTGTTCACCTGTGTTCACAGAATCCTCTAGGAGATTTCTGGTCAAAAAATCAGGGAGCGTCTCCTACCCAAAAGCGCAAATTTTTCTTTACACGCGGTTGATTCATGCGGCCTTTTTGTGCTAAGGCCGAAAGTGAGCCGCGCTTTCAGCGCTGGCGCTTTTTTTGGGTGATCTGGTTCCCAGGGCGTTGCCCCAGGTCGCAGTGAAATGCGTCTTTGGCGCAACACAATTCTGAAGAGGCTCAGCAATGGCGGGCGCTGCGAAGGCGCTGGAAGCGGGAACGTCCAACGCCGAGCTGACGGGACGTACTAGCCTAAAGTATAATATACTTTGGTATAATAACCTAAGGTCTAATTGCGCGGGCTGCCTCGACTGCTTACCCTCGCGTTCCTGTGACCAAAGCGCATCCGCTCATCGCTGTCGTTGACGATGAAGAACCCATCCGCACAGCGCTGATGCGCTTAATGCGTTCCGCCGGTCTGACCGTGGAGACGTTCGGGTCCGGTGCGGAATTTTTGAACTCCCTCGAGACGCGCCTGCCGGATTGCGTGGTTCTCGATCTGCACATGCCGCACATGGACGGGTTCAACGTGCAAGCACATCTCGCCCGGAAATGCGCAGCGCTTCCTGTCATCATTGTCACCGGCCACGATTTTCCGAAGGCCCGCGAGCGCGCCATGGCGGGCGGCGCATCAGCTTTCCTTCACAAACCAGTGCACGACCGCACTCTTCTTGACGCCATTTCCGCCGCTACCGCGTGCGCCACCAGATGAAAACTAACTAACCGTACCAGACCCATTTACCCTCAGAACCTTTAACCCTCTCCAGTAACTCCCCCAGACACTCTTCTAGTTCCCCCCAGACTCCCCCAATTAAGAAAGCACCGCGATTATGCAAATAACTCCCAAAGCTAACAACATACGCGGAACTGCTCTTAAGAGATATTCTTCCCGACTGAAAAATCGGATCTGTTCACCTGTGTTCACACAACTCCCTAGGGGACTTGTCACCAAAAAATCAGGACGCGTCCCCTACCAAAAAAAGGAAAATTTTCTTTACACGCATTTAAAGACTAACGACACTCCGCGCCATTTCCAACCACACGTGTTTAAATCTGTTCCCCCCATTTTCTCGACTGGTTGGCGCACGCCAGCCTTATTTTCCCACCGGGCACTAAAAAGAAACGGCGGTCTCACGACCGCCGTTTCTGCATGAACGCGCAAGGCTCGCGCGAGCAATCTAACCTAACAACCCCCAGTACCTCCCCCCAGACACCCCCCCAAATAAGAAAACACTCCCAATATGCAAACAACCCCGAAAGCTAACAACATCTTCGGTCACTTTTTCGCGCTCCTCGGCGCCGGCGTCATGCTGGCGATCGCAACTTGGGTGAGTGCTTCAAGTTCGCAACAGGTTCAGCTGCTTGATAATCTCGTCGTGCCGCGCACAGGTCACACCGCAACCGGGCTCTCCGACGGCCGGATCCTGATCACCGGCGGACGCGACACCGACGGGAACCTTATCGCCGCCTCGGAAATTTTCGATCCTGAAACCCAAACATCGAGCGCGAGCGCAACGCTCAACGCCGCGCGCGTAGATCACAGCGCCACAGTGTTGGCTGACGGCAGAGTGCTGGTCGCCGGCGGTAGCAACGACGCTGGCTCGTTGTCGTCCGCGGAAATTTTCGATCCCGCAAACGCTGATGCCGGTTTCCAAGTGGTGGCTTCACCCATGACTGCAGCGCGGACGCATCATACTGCCACGCTGCTGAACAATGGCTCCGTTCTCATCGCCGGCGGTGAAACCGCAGGCACCGCAGAGATTTTCGATCCCGTCACGCAATCGTTCACCCCGACACTTTGGAACCTGAGCGTGGCGCGCAGCGGTCATACCGCCACGTTGTTTACCGACGACAGCGTGTTACTCGCCGGCGGTGACACCGCTTCGATGGAGCTGTTCACGCCGCTGGATGAAAAATTCACTCTCGACGCGGCAACAATGTCCGTCGTACGCACCGGTCACTGGGCATTCGAGCTAAGCGATACGCGCCTGCTTCTGTTTCAGGGCGACACAGGCAACAGCATCGATGAGTTCGATCCTACCAGTGACACCATTACGCCCAAAGGCAGCCTCGATTTTCATGCGTCCAGTTCCACGCTGCTGGCCAACGGAAAGGTCCTCGTGCTCGGCAGCGATGTGTCAGGTCTCTACAATCCGGATGCAGTTCCCCCCGCACCTGATTTCACCGAGTTTGACGAAACATCGGTTGCTAACAGTGTCATCCTACCGCGCAGCGGCCAAACTTCCGTGGAACTTCCCGGTGACAAGAAAATCCTGATCTCCGGCGGCGTGGACAGCTACAACCAGTTAATGGGGCAGGCGCTGTATAACCCTGCCAAGATTTGGACTGACAAGGATGATTACCAGCCGGATGAGCCAGTCATACTGAGTGGTTCCGGATGGAAAGCGAATGAACCTGTTTATCTTTACGCAGTTGATAACGAGACCCAGCAGTGGACGTATGAGATGACCGTTAATGCCGATTCGAACGGCGAGTTCGTCCTTTCGCCTTATTTCATTGTCGAATTGCGGCACCTCGGCGTGCAGTTCCATGTTACAGCCGTTGGCCAGTCCATGATGCAAGCGGATGTTTACTTTACGGACACTACGAACCAGATCACTAAAATCGGATTCGATCGCGGTCCTGCGGTCACTTTTGTAACCGGTGCGGTGGATGGCCCATTAGGAGTCCAGACTCAGAACAATTCAAACACTGCGGAGGCAATTACCGGCAGCGGTAATTCCGTTACGGTGCATATCACTAGCAGTTCAGGAACTGGCCGATTCGATACGAGCCCAGGCGGAGCTTTCACCGCGACGTTCCTCGACCAAACGCTTAGCGCGCCGCCAAGTGCCTCTAACTTTCCTGATTTTTATTATAAAGACACTGCTGCAGGTGGCACGACGGTAATATTGACCGCGAAGGTTACGGCGACGAGCGGCGTTCCGAACTTGCCGATAAATACGACGGCGACGTTGACCAAAGTTCTCAAATTCCAGCCTGTGTTTAGTAACCTCAGTCCATCTCCTTCGCAAACAATCACCCAAGGAACAGCAAGCATTAGTGTCAGCGGCAGATTCAACGCGGGAAATAGCAACGTTCCATCGGGGACGGGAACTGTAACGATAGGCTCATCGTCATCACCCATAGGTCCGTTTACCGGGGCAATGGGGAACTTCAGTGCCACGGTTAACACGAGTACACTCGCACCAGGTACATACTCGATCGTCTATAGTTATGCGGGCGACACCAACTACAACAGCGCCAGCAACAACAGCACGCAACTGGTAGTCGCTGCTCCAAGCCCCACTCCAACGGCAACAGCAACTGCAACGTTTACGCCTACGGCAACCGCAACAGCTACCGCCACGGCTACGGCAACATTTACGCCCACGCCAACACCTACGGCTACCGCTGCGGCAACCAACCTCACCGTGACGGCAGCCACAGGCACTTACGGCGGCACGGTTACTCTTTCAGCAACCCTCACCTCCAATTCAAACCCGGTTAGCGGCAAAACTATTACTTTCACTCTGAACGGCAATCCTGCCGGAAGCGGAGTCACTGATGGCAGCGGCTTGGCAACGAGTAATACCTCCGTGACCCTCTGCGGTGCATCATATAACGCCGGAACTTATCCAACTGGCGCCGCAGCAAGCTTCACTGGCGACCTCTCCTTTGCCGGCACGAGCGGAACCAATTCCCTGACGGTCAGCAAAGCGAATGCCACGGTCGTGGTCACGCCGTACACCGTGACGTATGACGGACAGAATCACACAGCGACGGTCACTTCGATCAACGGTGTGTGCGGCGAGAACGGAGCTACGGTCGGTACGGTTAACCTGAGCGGCACGCAACACAACCTTGCAGGCACATACACGGCTGACACTTGGAGCTTCACCGGCACAGCCAACTACAACGACATCGCCGCGGGCCCATCGACGACGATCACCGATGTCATCAATGCCAAGCACGTCACCGGCAGCTTTACGGCCGATAACAAGGTTTACGACGGCACCACCTCGGCGACCGTGCTGACGCGGTCGCTGTCCGGTGTGGTCAGCCCAGACGTTGTCACCTTGAACGGGGGTACAGCCACGTTCAGCGATAAAAACGTAGCCAATGGCAAGACGGTGACGCTGACAGGTGCGGCGCTTGGAGGGGCCGACGCTCCTAACTATGTGCTGGATTCGGTGGCGACGACCACGGCCAATATTACGACTGCGAGTCTGGATATTTATGCCACGAGTGACGGCAAGGGCTATGACGGGACAACCAGTTCCAGCGCGACGCCTACGGTGGGTACGGGTCAATTGAAGCCGGGCGACACGGTTACGGGGTTGGCACAGGCCTTCCAGTCGAAGAACGTGCTGGGGACCAACGGGAGCACGCTGGAAGTCACCGCTTACACGGTCAACGACGGGAACTCCGGCAACAACTATTCGGTGACGACGCACACAGCCACCGGCACGATCACGGCTGCGGGACTGGACATCTACGCCACGAGTGACAGCAAGACTTACGACGGGACGACCAATTCCAGCGCCACGCCAACGGTGGGTGCGGGTCAACTGAAGCCCAGTGACACGGTGACGGGGCTGGCGCAGGCCTTCCAGTCGAAGAACGTGCTGGGGACCAATGGCAGTACGCTGCAGGTGACGGCATACACGGTCAACGACGGGAACTCCGGCAACAACTACTCGGTGACGACACACACAGCCACCGGCACGATCAGCACGCTGGCGCTAACGATCAACGCGGTTCCGGACAGCAAGACCTACGATGGCACCGCGACCTCCAGTGGCGCGCCGAGCTTTGTGACGCTGGTTGGTGGGGACACGGGCACTGCCGTGCAGGTGTTCGACAGCAGGAACGCCGGGGCGCGGACTCTGTCGGTGTCGAGCTACACGATCAGCGATGGCAACGGTGGAGCGAACTACGGTCCGGTGACGACCAACACAGCCGCCGGATCGATCAGCACATTGGCGCTAACGATTAACGCGGTTGCGGACAGCAAGACCTATGACGGCAACACGACGTCGAGTGGGGCGCCGAGCTTTGTGACGCTGGTGGGTGGTGACACGGGTACTGCCGTGCAGGTGTTCGACAGCAGGAACGCCGGGGCGCGGACTCTGTCGGTATCTATCTACACGATTAACGATGGCAACGGTGGAGCGAACTACGGTCCGGTGACGACCAACACAGCCACCGGCACGATCAGCACCCTGGCGCTAACGATCAATGCGGTTGCGGACACCAAGGCTTACGATGGCAACACGACCTCGAGTGGTGTGCCGAGCTTTGTGACCCTCGTCGGCGGTGATACGGGTACCGCAGTGCAGGTGTTCGACAGCAGGAACGCCGGGGCGCGGACTCTGTCGGTGTCGAGCTACACGATCAACGATGGCAACGGCGGTGCTAACTACGGTCCGGTGACGACTAACACGGCCTCCGGTTCAATCACGGCTGCGACTCTGAACATTTACGCCACGAGTGACAGCAAGATCTATGACGGGACGACTAGTTCGTCTGCGACACCGACCTATAGTCCGAACCCGCTGTATGGTACGGACACGCTGACCGGGCTGACCCAAGCCTTCGCATCGAAGAACGTGCTCGGAACCAATGGGAGCACGCTGCAGGTCACGGCTTACACGGTCAACGATGGGAACTCCGGCAACAACTACTCGGTGACGACGCACACAGCCACTGGCACGATCACGACCGCGAGTCTGACGATTACGGCGGTCACGAACACCAAGACCTATGATGGCACCAACAGCGCCGCTGCGGTTCCGACCTACAGCGGTCTGCAAACTGGCGACAGCGTCACGGGGCTCAGTGAGACCTACGACAATAAGAACGTCGGCACGGGTAAGACGCTCTCAGTTGCCAGTTACACGGTCAACGACGGCAATGGCGGCAATAATTACAGTGTCTCGACCGTGGCCAATCATACGGGTGTGATCAATGCGGCCAGCCTCACGATCACGGCAGTCAGCAACACTAAGACGTACGACGGCAACAACAGCGCAGCGGCAGTTCCGACGGTGAGCGGGCTTCAGCCTGGCGATACGGTGACAGGGCTAAGTGAGACCTACGACAATAAGAACGCGGGCACTGGGAAGACACTCTCCGTGGCCACCTATACGGTGAACGACGGAAACAGTGGCAACAACTACATTGTCGCTCTCGTGGCGGACAACACGGGTGTGATCAATAAGGCGTCGCTTACGATCACGGCAGTGACGAATACCAAGACCTACGATTGCACGACCAGTGCTGCGGCAATTCCGACGGTGAGCGGTCTACAGCCTGGCGACACGGTGACCGGGCTGGCGGAAGCGTACTCGACTGCTGACGCTGGTACCGGCAAGACCTTGAATGTGACCAGCTACACGGTTAACGACGGCAATGGCGGCAACAACTACAGTGTCACGACGCCGTCTAACACCACGGGCGTGATCAACAAGGCTAACACCACGACCTCGGTCACTTCGAGCCCGAATCCGTCGATCATAGGTCAGACCGTGACCTTCACAGCCACCGTAACTCCTCCGACTCCCTGTACGCCTGGCGGCAATGTGCAGTTCTACGATGGCGCAACGCTGCTTGGGACCGGAGTCTTGAATGGCGGGTCACCAAACACTGCGACGTTTTCAACTTCGAGTCTGACCGCCGGCAGCCACAGCATCACGGCGACGTATGTCGGCAACAGCAACTTCAACAACAGCACATCCGCTGCTATCACACAACAGGTGAATTACACCTTCATCGGCTTCCTGCCGCCGATTGACAACTTACCAGTCCTTAACCAGGTAAAGGCCGGGCAGGTTATCCCAGTCAAGTGGCAGTTGAAGGATTCCGCCGGTAACATCATCTGTGACCTGAGTACACTTGTTCTGATGCAATCGATAGCGATTACTTGCGACAGCCATGACCCGATTGACAATATCGAAGAGGTGGTGCCTCCTGGTGGGACAGTGTTCCGGTGCGACGGCACGCAGTTCATCTTCAACTGGCAGACGCCGAACTCCTGGGCCGGAACTTGCTGGCAACTGCCGGTCACTTTGACAGACGGAAACACATATATCGCGAACTTTAAGTTCAAATAAAGATCTTGATAAACTGACTCTGTAGACAGCTCTGCCCGCAGAGCGACCAGCGCCGGGAGGAGAAATCCTCCCGGCGCTTTCTGTTTCCGGTGAATGTGTGGAAAGCCCGGCCGTTGCTTCGCATTTGAAAGCCCGGCCTCGACTCCGCCTGCATTACGGGTTGCGGCTCCGAAGACGATGACGTGAAATCGCCGATCTTGTAGAGGCGTTTGTGTCAAACGCCTGACGTCGGACCGGTGCTTGACACAAGCACCGCTACAACGCGAGGCGTGTGCGCCCGCCATAAATTTTTCTTTTCGTTAGTCGGCGAACATTGTTCCTTGTTCGCCGATGGTTGCAGCGAATGACAGGCGAATGAGCACCCGCGCGACGGGTGTTGTCGCCATCGCCATTCTGTCGAGCCGCCTCCTCGGGCTGGTTCGCGAGATGGTGTTCGCCGGTCTCTTCGGCGCCGGACGAAATCTCGACGCGTTTCTGATGGCGTTTCGATTACCGAATTTGTTGCGCGATCTCTTTGCCGAGGGCGCACTTTCAACGGCGTTTATCACCACGTTCTCGAAAAAGATTGCGGTCGAAGGCGATCAATCGGCGTGGCGCCTTGCGAACAAGGTCGCCACGCTCACGGCGGTGTTCATGAGTCTGATCACGTTGCTGGGCATCGTCTTCGCGCCGCAACTGGTGGATCTGTTGACGTGGGGAGCTTGGTCGCCGGACAAAACTGCGCTCACGATTTTGCTCACCCGGATCATGTGGCCGTTCATGCTGTTGGTGTCGCTGGCGGCGCTGGTGATGGGAATGTTGAACGCGAAACATGTGTTCGGTCCGCCGGCTATGGCGTCGAGTTATTTCAATCTCGGCTCAATCATTGCCGGGGTGGCGATCGGTTACTGGATCGATCCGCACTTCGGCGCGCGTTCGCTCGTGGGCCTGGCGATCGGCACGCTTATCGGCGGCGCGTGGCAGTTGATCGGGCAATTTCCGTCGCTGTGGAAAGTCGGCTACAGGTTTCACTCGGATTTTCACTGGCGCGACGAAGGTGTGCGCACAGTGCTGACGTTGATGGGACCTGCGGTCATCGCTGCGAGCGCGGTGCAGGTGAACGTGCTGATTAACAGCGGATTTGCGGCGAGTCTCGGGAACGGCCCGGTGAGCTGGCTCAACATTGCGTTTCGCCTGATGCAATTGCCGCTGGGAATTTTCGGCGTCGCCATCGGCACCGTGACGCTGCCGCTGGTGTCGAAGAGCGCTGCGCTCGGGAACACTGCTGAGTTTCGAGCGATTCTCGCGCGCGGAATGCGGCTGGCGTTTTTGCTCACGGTGCCGTCGGCGATCGGGTTGGCGATGCTAGCATCGCCGATCATCAGCGTGATTTATCAGCACGGCCGATTCACCGCCGAAATGACACGGCAAACTGCCGGCGCGCTGCAATATTACGCGATCGGTCTCGTTGCGTATGCGGCGTTGAAAGTGTTGACGCCTGCGTTTTATGCAGTCGGCAAACGCAACACGCCAATGGTGGTGAGCTTTTTCGCCATCGGCGCGAATCTATTTCTCAACTGGCTGTTCACGTTCCGCCTCGGGTGGGGACACCGCGGCCTTGCGTTTTCAACCAGTCTCGTGGCGACGATCAATTTTCTTCTGCTTTACGCGCTGATGCGCCGGCATACGCGCAGGCTTGAAACGCGCCAGACGCTGGTCGGGCTCACAAAAATTTGTGTCGCCGGCGCGCTGCTGGCACTCGTTTGCTCGGCAGCAAATTATCTGTGGCTGGATGCGTGGTCGGACATGCGGTTCTTCCAGAAGCTGGCGATACTGCTCGCCACGATAGCATTTGCCGGAGCCGCATTTTTCGGCGCGGCATTTCTTCTGCGCGTGAGCGAGGTGCAGGACATCATCGATGTTTTCCGAAGGAAAGCACGCAGGTCATTGTAGAGGCGTTTGTGTCAAACGCCTGACTTGTAGGCTGTAAGGAAGTTTAATCTTGTGGGAGCTTGGCACGAGCGCCGCTACAACCTACATTTGCATTCATGCCTAACCGGCCACCGGGTCTCGACCAGGTATTTCAGCAATACGATCCGCCGCTCTATTTTGTTACGTTCAACACGCATAAGCGCCAGAAGCTTCTCGCTGATGCTGATCTGCATAACGCGTTCATTCGTTTCGCTCACGAAGGCGAGGCGCGGGGAATTGGCCTCGGGTGCTATGTGATTATGCCGGATCATGTTCATCTGTTTGTTCGCGGAAATATCGATTTCTCGCTGAGGCAATGGGTGCGAATGCTGAAGCGCGTTCTATCCAGCGCAATTCCGGTCGCGCTGCCGCGTTGGCAGCACGGATTTTTCGATCATTTGATCCGCCAAGCGACAGCTATACTGAAAAATGGGAATACGTACGACAGAATCCAGTGCGTGCGGGTCTGACGGCGAATGCCGATCAGTGGCCTTGGCAGGGAGAGATTGTCCGACTGGAAGTGCGATCGGTGTAGAGGCGTTTGTGTCAAACGCCTGGGATGAATTCGAAAAAAATAGGCGCTTGGCACAAGCGCCTCTACAATAACCGCCATTACCCCATCGCCTGATCGAGGTCTTCAATCAGGTCGTCGGCGTTTTCGAGGCCGATGGACAGGCGCAACAAGCCTTCGGGCGATGTTGTGCCCGGGCCTTCGATTGATGCGCGATGCTCGATCAAGCTTTCCACACCGCCCAGGCTGGTCGCGCGAATGAACACTTTCGTTTTCGCCGCGACCGACATCGCTGCGTCGTAGCCGTCCTTCACTTCAAACGAAAGCATCCCGCCGAACTCAGACATCTGTCCGGCCGCGATCTTATGTCCCGGGTGCGACTGCAAACCGGGGTAATGCACGCGTGCCACTTTCGGATGTCGCGCGAGGAACTCCGCGACTTTCATCGCGTTCTCCGAATGCGCGCGCATGCGCCACGGCAGCGTTCGCATCCCACGCAGAACGAGCCAGCAATCGAAAGGCGAGGGGACTGCGCCGCCTTCGTATTGGATGCTGCGAATCCGCTGGAAAAACTCATCGTCCCTTTTCGCAACGACAATTCCTCCGAGAACATCGCAATGGCCGCCGAAATATTTCGTCGTGGAATGCAGGATTAGATCCGCGCCGACATCGAATGGCCGTTGCAGCACCGGCGCCCATGTGTTGTCGCAAACGAAAATAGCGCCGGCGCCGTGCACGATTTCAGTCAGCGCGGCGAGATCGACAACTTTCAGTAACGGATTGGACGGTGTTTCGGCCCAGGCCAGTTTCGTATTTGGTCGCAACGCTTTTTTAACCGCGGCGAGATCGCTCATGTCCACGAAATCGGCCTGAAGTCCCCAGCGTACAAAGATCTCGCGGATCAATCGCGATGTGCCGTAATACGCATCGATGTGCGCCAGGACGTGATCCCCTGGCGACAGCGCCTGCAAGATCGACATAGTCGCGCCCGTGCCGGAGGCAAATGCGGCGGCGGCTTCGCCAGCTTCGAGCATGCTCACGCCGCGCTCGAGCGTTTGCCGATTTGGATTGTCATTGCGCGAGTACATAAACCCGCGCGAGTACGTGCCTTCGGTGTCGCGCTCGAAGGTGGTGGAAAGATAAATCGGGGCGGCGACTGCTCCGGTTGCGGAATCAACCGTGTGCCCCGCGTGAACAGCTATGGTTTCAATTTTCATTGCTGGCTGCGACATTACTGCATGTGACGCGATCTTGTCGACGCTACTGGGATGCGTTGGGGACCGCCCACGGCACAGCGTGTTTTCGATTTGACGGCCTTATCGCTACAGAGCAAATAGCAATCTTCCCATGGACACCCAGAGTTCCTCACAAGCAGCGATACACACGATTTACGACGACGAAGTTTTTCAGATGGCCTGCGAGCAATTTCGCGTCATCGCCGATTACCTGGACATCGACAAGAACGACCGAGAATGGGCGACGTATCCCAAACGCGCCATCGCCGTGACGCTCCCTGTGCATATGGACGATGGGAGCACGAGAGCTTTTCAGGGCTATCGTGTGCAACATCACATCGCGCTCGGTCCGACCAAAGGCGGCACTCGCTTCGCGCCTTCGCTTTCGATGGGGGAAACGGCGGCGCTGGCGATGTGGATGAGTTGGAAATGCGCGCTGGCTCAGTTGCCGTACGGCGGCGCAAAGGGCGGCGTGGCTGTTGACCCTTCAAAATTATCGCGCACCGAACTCGAGGCCATGTCGCGCCGTTACATGCAGGAAATGATTCCGTTCGTCGGACCGCACACCGACATCATGGGCCCGGACATGGGCACGAACGAACAGATCATGGCGTGGTTCATGGACACCTACTCGGTTTACATGGGCTACGCCGTGAATGAAATCGTTACCGGCAAACCGGTCGCCATAGGTGGAACCGAAGGCCGGCGTGAAGCGACCGGTCGCGGCGTGGTGTATCTTGTCGAGCGCGCGATGAACATGCTGAAGATGGATCCCGAAAAATGCACCGCAATCGTGCAAGGATTCGGCAACGTCGGTTCGGTCGCAGCTTTGTCGCTGGCCTATAAGAGCGGCGTCAAAGTCGTCGGGATCAGCGATCACACCGCAGCGATTTACAATCCGAAAGGGATCGACATTAAAGCAGCGGAGCAACACATGCTGAAGAAAGGTAACCTGCGGGCGTTCGCTCAGGATGATCATGTAAATCCTAACGAGTTTCTCACGCTGCCGTGCGATATTCTTGTCCCGGCGGCGGTTGACCGCGTGATTACCGGAAAAAACGCCGGTCAACTCAAGTGCCGCATCCTTGCCGAAGGCGCCAACGGCCCGACCACGCCTGATGCGGATCTGGTTCTCGACGAACGCTGGGACGAAGTCTTTGTGATCCCGGACATTCTCTGCAACGCTGGCGGCGTCATCGTTTCGTACTTTGAATGGGTGCAAGGTCTGCAGGCGTTTTTGTGGTCGGAATCGGAAGTGACAGACAAACTTTTCCGCATTCTCGAGCATTCATTTGCGCAAGTGATCAGGCGCGCGAAGGACCACAGGGTCTCACATCGGACAGCGGCAATGGCGACCGGTGTGGAACGTGTCATCAAGGCGAAACAAGTGCGCGGCTTATTCCCATGAGTCTTTGTTGTAGCCACGCGCCTGTGGGGCGTTGACCGTTTGACCGGGGAAAACCCAGGCGGCGCACAGCGTCGCGGCTGCAGCGGTCTACGGTACGTATACACACGATGAAGTTTTCGCACTCCGAAGAAAACCGCGATGGACGGCAGCTCGACATTTTGACGGGTGAAGAGAATGGCCTTCGCATCATCGTCTCGCGTCTCGGGGCGGAATTGATCAGCCTGGCGCGAGTGGATGAAGCCGGGAATTGGATCGGCTTCCTCTACCGGGACGACGATCTGTCGGCGCCGTCACAAGGCTGGACAAATCACGCCACGGTGATGGGTTATTATATTCACCGGCTTAAGAACGGCCGGAGTCTGTACTGCGGACACGAAATCAAAGGTGGCACCCACGGTTTTCTTCGCTCGAAAACATGGCATCTCACCAATTCTTCCACAGGGGGGAGCGGCGCTTCGTTGAAATACCAGATTACGCCAGAGGATATTTCCCCAAGCGACTATCCGCTGAAGGTCAGCGTGGACCTCACTTATCAGATCGAGACCAACAAACTGGCTGTGCTGTTCGAGTTTCGAAATCATGAACCTGAGCTGACGGCGCACGTGTCTTTCGGATTGCATCCCGGCTTCGGCGCGACTTCGTTCGAAAGCTTTCATCTGCAAATGCCGCGGGGATTGTATCGCCGACATTTTGCACCAGGCAATTTCCTGTCGGGCGAAACGCGCGACGTTGAATTTCGCGGTGGCGAAATGCCATTTTCAAAAGACGAATTGCCGGGCGCGATCCTTCTTGAGCTAATGAACGTTCCGCGTCCGCACTTCTCCTACGTCGATCCGCCGAGCGGGCGTTGGGTGATGATTGATATAGCCGGTGTTCCTTATATGACGTTGTGGTCCGACGGCGGCCCGTTTGTCTGCGTCGAGCCGTGCTGGGGTTTGCCCGATCACCACGAGCAACGCGCGTTCGAACAGAAGGAAGGAATCCAAACGATTCCGGCCGGAGGCGAATTGCGCGCCTCCTTCAGTATGACTCCGCAGTTTGCTTCTTGCGACTAGCTGGACAAGTAACCACTGACCATTGACCTCTTTTCTGATGCCATCAGCTTCGCTTCGAGCTCTTCTCAATCAAGCAATCGATTACGCGGGAATGTTTCCCCCTTGCAGCCTGGTACTGCAACCTGCACTGCGGAACCAGGCGAGCTACCTGCGTTCGCCCGAAACGTGGATGCTCAACGGATTCGTTTTGCCGGTCGAACAATTCGATGCCGCGAAACAACTTCTTTCGGATTTTGATCCTCAACATCCTCTGCATGTCGCCGCACTCGGACCGAAAACGACGAGTGCGAATGGCTTTCTCAAAGCACTCGAACACGCGGTCGCGGCGATTCGTTCATTCGGCAGATACGATGTCGATCTCGTTTCGATCACTCATCTCGAGATGTCTTTACCGCAGGATGCTGATTCTGCTTTGCTCAAAGAAGCGCGCGCGATTGTTGGCGATTTGCTGGTTTTTTTGGAAGCGCCGCCGGAGAGAGCGGAGCAAACGATTCGGTTACTCGCCGAGCACAATTTCGACGAGAACATCGCGACATTCGGCTACAAATTGCGCACGGGCGGAGTGACGGCTGACGCGTTCCCAACGTCGGCGCAGATCGCGCATGCCCTTGTGGCCCGCGGCACGGATCAGCTCCCGATCAAATTTACCGCCGGGCTGCATCATCCAATCCGGCAATTTCGTGACGAAGTGAAAACGAAGATGCACGGATTTCTCAATGTGCTGGGAGCCGCAGTCCTTGCGATAGAACATCAATGGGACACAGACCAAGCCGTGATTATGCTCCAGGACGAGGATTCGCGTTCGTTTTTGTTCACCGACGATTTTTTCGCCTGGCGCGAGTGGAAAATCGATACGGAACGCCTGCAATACCGGCGCAAATTCGTCAGATCCTTCGGCAGTTGCAGCTTCGACGAGCCGCGCGACGATTTGCATGCGCTCGGTTTACTGTAGGGCGTCTGTGTCAGACGCCGCAGGTTGGCGTTTCACAGAAACGCCCTACAATTCCCAAAATGCCTCTTAAATCATTCATCGAAATTGCACCGGATTCCCATTTTCCGTTGGAGAATCTTCCGTTCGGTGTTTTTCAGCCAAAGCAAGGCAAAGCACGCGTAGGCGTCGCGATTGGCGATTTGATTGTTGATCTTTCTGCGCTGCAAGAGCTCGGGCATTTTCGGTCATCAGAATTTCAG
>JBKOYE010000077.1:0-14135 GCA_046725275.1 Verrucomicrobiota bacterium | reverse complement strand
TAGTGACCACGGCTCTCGCACAACGCGATGTCAACCTGGTCGCGGCGACGATCGTGATAGCGCGCGACTGCGCGCGGATTGCGACTTTAACGTCGCAGCTGCTTGAGCGCGGTTCCAAGTACGCCTATCCCCTATGCGATGTCTGTGCACGCGCCTGCGAAGAGCTCGCCAAGGCGTGCGAAAAGCATGCCAAAATCGAGGCCTTTTCCCGTTGCGGCGAAGCCTGTCGAAAGTGCGCCGATGAATGTGGAAAGCTGGCGAAAGCTAAAAAGGCTGCATAAGGGCGTGATTTGTCAGGCTATTGGAGACAGACCGTGTGAGTGGCGATTTCGACCGCCCTTACCACAAAAGCGGGTTGGCTTGAAGGCCGAGATGTGATTGAACAGCGTTCGCATGAACGCGGAGCAAGCACGTGTCGCGCAAAATGACCGTCCCGGTGAAGGCTGGGACCTTTGGGGACCGTATCTAAGTGAGCGCGCGTGGAGCACCGTGCGGGAAGATTACAGCGCGTACGGCGACGCATGGAATTATTTCCCGCATGACCATGCACGATCGCGCGCCTACCGCTGGAGCGAGGATGGCATCGCTGGAATCTCTGATTTCAAGCAGCGGCTCTGCTTCGCCTTCGCATTTTGGAATGGGCACGATCCGATTCTAAAGGAGCGCTTCTTCGGCCTGACCGGCCTCCAAGGCAACCACGGCGAGGACGTCAAGGAAGTTTACTGGTACATCGACAATACGCCTGCGCACAGCTTCATGCGGATGATTTATCGTTATCCGGACGCGCCTTTCCCATACCAGGAGTTGATCACACGCAATGCGGCGCGCTCAAGGAGCGAAGGCGAGTTTGAACTCTGGGACACGGACGCACTCAAAGGCGGTTTCTTCGACATCGAGATCCAATACGCAAAAAATTCGACGGACGATATCCTGATTCGCGCCACAGCAACAAATTGCGGGTCGAACGGAGCCCTGCTGCACATTTTGCCAATGCTTTGGTTTCGCAATACCTGGAGCTGGGGCCGAGATACGCGCCGGCCAAATCTGCACATCGGGGGCGGTGGTCCCTCGAGGATGCGCATCATTGAAGCGAGCCACGATGTTCTTGGCGAATACCGGCTTTACTGCGAGGGCGCTGATGAGCTTCTCTTTACGGAGAACGAAAGTAACGGGCAGCGGCTCTGGGGTGTTCCAAACTCGACGCCATTCGTAAAAGACTCGATCAACAGCTACGTGGTCCATGGCAACACGAATGCCGTTAACTCTGCGCACGTGGGAACGAAGGCTGCCGCCATTTATAAGATGGACATTCCGCCTCGAGAAAGCCGGACGATTCGGCTCCGGCTGAAGCGAATCACCAAGGGCGAAAAATCGCTCCGCGCGTTTGCGAACTTTGATGACCTGTTTACCAGGCGTGCGAATGAGGCAGACGAATTTTACGCCGCGCTCGCGCCCACCTTTTTGAGCCAGGAGCATTGCGCAATTCAGCGCCAGGCGCTCGCGGGAATGCTTTGGAGCAAACAATTTTATCATTATATCGTGGATCAATGGCTCGAGGGTGACCCCGTTTGCCCGCCGCCGCCAGAGGCGCGTAAACACGGCCGCAATTCTGAGTGGCGTCATCTTTACAACGAGCGCGTCATGTCGATGCCAGATAAGTGGGAGTTTCCATGGTATGCGTCGTGGGACCTTGCCTTTCATTGCATTCCGCTTGCGTTGGTCGATCCAGAGTTTGCCAAGAGCCAGCTCGATCTCATAGCTCGCGAATGGTATCAGCACCCAAACGGCCAGATCCCTGCGTACGAGTGGAATTTCAGCGATGTTAATCCACCCGTCATCGCGTGGGCGGCGTGGCGCGTTTATCAGATCGAGCGAAAACGAAGCGGCAAAGGTGATCGCGCATTTCTTGAAACTGTCTTCCATAAAATGCTCATCGCCTTCACCTGGTGGGTGAACCGCAAAGATTCCCAAGGCAACAACATTTTCCAGGGTGGTTTTCTGGGGCTTGATAACATCGGCGTGTTCGATCGCAACGCGACATTCCCTGATGGCAGCCGCCTCGAGCAAAGCGATGGCACAAGCTGGATGGGAATGTTCTGCCTCAACATGCTGCGCATCGCGCTGGAGCTCGCCCGTGAAAATAAAGCTTACGAAAATATAGCGACCAAGTTCTTCGAGCACTTTCTTAGCATCGCCGCCGCGATGAACAATCTTGGGGGTAAAGGAATCGGGCTCTGGGATGAGGAGGACGAGTTTTACTACGATGTGCTACACACGCCCGGCGGGCGCTATCTGCGGGTACGCGTGCGCTCCGTAATTGGTTTGATGCCATTGCTCGCAGTGGAAACAATTGAACCCGCGCTGCTAGATGTGCTTCCCGGTTTTAAAGAGCGGCTCGAATGGTATCTGGTAAATCAACCTGATCTCTGCAGTCTGATTTCACGCTGGCAAGAACCTGGCGTCGGCGAACGCCGGCTCATCGCGTTGACCCGCGGTCACCGCATGAAATGTTTGCTGCGACGCATGCTCGATCCCGAAGAATTTCTTAGCGACTACGGCGTGCGTTCTGTGAGCAAGTTTCACAAAGAGCATCCGTGCGTGTTCACCATTCGCGGCGACCAAAAAGTCGTCGGGTACGAGCCCGCCGAGTCGCAGACCGAGGTGTTCGGCGGCAACTCGAACTGGCGTGGGCCGGTGTGGATGCCCATCAATTATTTGCTGATCGAGTCATTGCAGAAATTTCATCATTACTATGGCGACGATTTTCAAGTGGAATGTCCCACCGGTTCAGGTCAGTTCACGACCTTAAATGGCATAGCGAACGAGTTGTCGAATCGTCTTATCCGCATTTGGCTGCGCGACACCGATGGCCAACGGCCTTTTGCGCGCGCTTCAGCTAAAGCGCTCGATGAGAAGCGCGACCAGGATCGCTATTGGTTCCATGAATATTTTCATGGCGACACCGGCGCGGGATTGGGCGCATCGCACCAGACCGGTTGGACTGGCCTAGTCGCCAAACTCATCCATCAACAAGGCGAGCATGGGACGATCAGCGGACACGACCCATTCACAGATTTGTGAAACCAGCGCTCGTTTCAGGGCGATGGGACCCACCAGTTTTCCTGTCCCGGAAGTATGTTTCCAACACAATTGGTTTCTTCCTCGTCGTCGTCCTCTGACGCCGGTAGAAGCAAGGACGAGAACGAAATCTTTAGATAACCAACCGATTGTAAAGAAGCGTTAGGGACATCACGCCAGGGGCGGCTGGCGCCTTAATACACGTCGCGCTTGTAGCGCTTGTCCGCTTTGAGCTTTTCGACGTACTCGTTTGTTTGCTGTTCGGTCTTGCCGCCTTGCTCCTGAATGATTTTGCGCAGCGCGGCATCGACATCCTTGGCCATCCGGCGCGCGTCACCGCAGACGAAGAAGTGCGCGCCTTCTCCATCGAGCCATTTCCAGATCTCGCGGGCGTTTTCCAACATCTTATGTTGCACGTACGATTTGTCTGCCTGGTCGCGCGACCAGGCGAGATCGAGCCGCGTCAAAAATCCGTCGCGCTTGTGCTTGTCGAATTCGTCTCCGTAAAAATAATTGCAGTGCCGGTGCTGCGACCCGAAGAACAGCCAGTTCTTTCCTGTGGCGCCGACTGCTTTTCGTTCCTGCAAATATGCGCGAAACGGCGCCACGCCCGTGCCGGGCCCAACCATGATAATCGGCGTGTTGCCGTCATCGGGCAGGCGAAACTTGGACGCATTTGGGAAAACCGGAACGGGAACAGTCTGCGCGCGCTCGGCCAAAAAAGTGGAGCAAACACCTTTGCGCACGCGGCCACGGCTTTCGTAATGCACCACGTCGATGGTGAAATGCACTTGGTCGGGGCGCGCCTTCAGGCTGGAGGAGATCGAATATAAGCGCGGCACCAATTTCGCTAGCGTGTCCACAAAGTCCTGCGGCGTCCACTTGATTGACGGATGCTCGATCAGGAAATCAACTACCTCCATACCCCAGAGATAAGTATCGAGGTCCTGTTTTCGCTCCGGTTTCAGAAGTTCGCTGAGCAACGGTGCGCCATTCACAGCGCGCTCCGTGATTGTTTTCAAGAATCTCGGCGTCGTTTGAGTAATGCGACAATTGCGGAAGAGCGCCTCGCGCAAGGTCGTGTCGCCATTTGGACCCTTGACCGGCTCGTCGCCTTTGGAGCCGATCTTTGTGATGATTTCATCGACCAACGTAGGATCGTTTGTCGGCCAGACCGTCATCGAATCGCCCACTTCGTAGTTCAAACCCCAGCCTTTGAGATCAAGCTCGAAGTGGCGCGTGTCCTTTTCCGAACCTTCGCTGCACAAGCTGCGGTTCACTACGAGCTTTGCCGGGAACGGATTCGTGCGTGTATAGCGCAAGGCAGCAGGAGTCTCAGTAGCCATTTTACGAAAGTTGAAAGTCGATAGCGTTTTCCGCGATTCTATCCTAGCGATCATTTCATTGTCGCGCGAAAATTTCGCAGATGCTCAACAAACCGGGGCGCCTGAAAATCGGCGTGCGATCGAACGTCCTCGAATAGCTGGTTAAGCGCGGGATTTTTTGGCGCGCTTGTAGCCTCGCTACTCACCGCGTTGGAGAGTCGATCAAGCGCGAGGACAAGTCTTTGGGCCCGTCGGAAAAGGAGATCCGCCGATGTTTTGGAAACAACGAATTCGGAATCCGTTGCGGCCAGCGCGCGGAGAAGCTGCTGAGCAAAGTCATTACTGAATTGATACTCCCCTGCCCGGCGCGCCAACAGGTCGGACTGTTCTTGTGCGCTCGCAAATGAAGCGCGATTCATTGTGTCACTTGGCGTATCGATGACGGGGAGGTTCGTTTGCTGCGCTGTTGCCTTGGCTAATAGCCAAGCCAGCCCCTTCCATTTTGCAGTTGCTTCCGCATCTGGCGTTTCATTTTTTGAAAATGCCCAACTCATCTCCCGCAAGGCCACAGCTTGCCCGACAAGCCATGCTCGCAGGCCACTCGATGGATCGTTGTCTCGCCAATGTTTCGGCTCGGCGACGGATTGTCCATCGAGTTCAAACGTGAGCTCGGGATGGCCGGCTTTCGCGATGTCGGAATCCAGATTTTGATGGCAGGCCACGCACGTATTCGCGCGCACATAAAAACTTTTAAGGTCGCGCATCCCGGCTGTCACACGCATGGCGTAATTCCAATCCTTTCGGGTGTGCGCGCGCAACCACGGTTCCGCCGCGCTGTGACAACTCTCGCAAGAGACGCCTTCATCTAGGTGCGCAGTCGGCGCGAGGCGTGTAGGTGCGACAGATTGGAACGGTGAATGGCAGACCGCGCAACGGTTGTTTTCCTGCGGCGCGGGCAAACCTAGTGTCTCGGCGATTCGCGCCGAGCGAGCATTCGTCAAAATCGCGTAAGAGCGCGCGTGAAAATCCTTCTGCAACCACGTCAGATACTGGTTGCGCTTTTCCCCGGCTCCGCCGTGACAACTGGAAGATTTGCAACCGGCAACGCCCACGAACTGACCGCCTTTAACGGACGGAACTTCTGCTTCCGCTGCCGGACTTCCTATACCGAGAGCGAGAGCAAAGATACTCAGAGACAGCAGGTGCAGAATGCTTCGGACCACGTTCTTGAACGCTAGCGGAAATCGCGGTGGCAAACCATTCCAAAAACTTGGTGAGGGCATGGATTGATTCCGGCAACAGGAAAGTTCTTCCATCAAGAGCGCGGAAAAGGTATTTCTTTGGCTGTCGCCCGAAATGAACTTACATGCAGCAAGTCGTTGAAAAGCTTACCGGTGAACCGCTGAGCATCGATCAGTTGATCGAGTATCTGCCCGCGCTCAAAGAAGTGGCCCGTGCCCAACTCGATAATTGGGCGAAAGGCGCGGCAGCTGTGCATCGCTACAAAAAGGGCGAGATCGTCTGCGAAGAAGGTGACTTCGGTTCCACGGCTTTTTATATCGTGTCCGGCAGCGTGGACATTTTCATTCACAACCCGCTGTCACATCTAAGAACACGGCCAGTGATCGGCATCTTTGGCCGGAGCATGGCGCGGATGAAGAGCTTTCTCAGTGATGATGCGGCAACCCCTCGGGCGGAGTTGGGCGCGCGCCAATTTATCGGGATCGATGCGACTGTTGATTTGCCGATCAATAAACCGCTAGCGCAACTCGGACCCGGTGAACTTTTTGGTGAAATGACCTGCCGCACGTACCAACCGCGCTCTGCTACAGTGCAAGCGCGCGAGCCGTGCGTGATGATCGAGATGTTGCGCGTGATTCTCGACATGCTCGTGGGCAACCGGCAGGTGTCGGATTTGACCAAAGCGACTTCGCGGGTAAAGGCGCCCACCTTTAAAGGGACATCGTTCAAAGCCGAGCTGGACAAAAGATACCGTGAGCGTTCGCTCGACACCCATCTGCGCAGCGTACCCTTGTTTGCATCCGTCAGCGAAGAATTCATCGAACACCTCCGGCAGACGGTCGAGCTCGTCTCCTACAACCAAAGTCAGGTGATCTGTAAACAAGGTGACGAATCGGATGCATTTTATTTGATCCGCTCGGGTGTGGTCCGGGTGTCGGAGCACATGCCGGGTGGCGAAATCGTGCGTGGCTACCTCAGCCGAGGTGATTACTTCGGCGAGATTGGCCTGCTAAAGGCCGGGAGGCGCAGCGCAACCTGCATTGCCCTGGACGCCGTGGACGTCGAGCGAATCACCGCCAACGAATTCAATGTGATGCTGGAAAAGTTTCCCGACGTGCAGGCCCAGCTTGAAGCCATGGCAGACTCGCGCCTCGAATCCGACAGGGCGCGCACGATTCCCTCGGGTTTTTCGCTGACTGATTTCCTGGATCAGGGATTATTCGAAGCGCAAAATCTTCTGTTGATCGATCTCGACAACTGCACACGGTGCGACGCTTGTGTGCGGGCTTGCGCGAACGCGCACGACGGCGTGTCCCGATTACTGCGGGACGGTTTGCGCTACGATCATTATCTGGTTGCCACCGCTTGTCGCTCGTGTCGCGATCCGCTTTGCATGACCCAATGCCCAGTCGGTTCCATTCGGCGCAAAGAGAATCTTGAAATCCTGATCGAAGACTGGTGTATCGGCTGCGGAAAATGCGCCGAGCTTTGCCCGTATGGAAACATCAACATGCATCCGATGGACGTTGTGAAAGAAGTCAGGACGGAGGTGAAATCAGCGCAACCTGGTGTGGCTCCGAAGATCAAGATTGAAAAGAAAAAGACGACCGCCTACAAGGCGAACACTTGCGACCTTTGCACACAGCTTTCCACACCGAGTTGTGTTTACGCCTGCCCACATGACGCGGCAAAGCGAGTAGATCCGCGCCGGTTTTTCGGCAGCGTAACTGAAGCGCAAACGATGTTTTTGAAGACCACGACTGACTCGACCGCGGGTCGGCGAAAGAGGCACCTTACCGATTGACGGCCATGTATCCTCCTGAGCGTGAGCGACGGATTCTTTCAATCGTTCCCTGCGGAAATTTGGCTCGGCTGTGATAAACGACTCCTGACTACGGTTGGAATGACAATCTTTCGTTATGCGGATTTTTAATCGCTCGCACGTTCCATGGCTGATTTTTGTTGTGCTCGCCACCATTGCGGCATCCTGGATTTACATTGGCAATTTTCATCCGCGGCGTTTGCCCGCCGGATTTGGTTTGCCACCATCGCTCGTACAAAAGCCGTCTGACCATCGCAGCGTCGGCGGGACGCCCTTGGGCCTTACTTACGGGGCAATCGCGTTTGCAATTTTCATTTTTGCGACCCTCTTCAGTGTGCGCAAAAGAGTCGTGCTCTGGCGCCTCGGGACACTGCAACGCTGGATGCGCTCGCATATTTGGCTCACGCTGCTGACCATTCCGCTGGTACTTTTCCACAGCGGATTTCGGCTGGGCGGCCCGATGACTACTCTGCTGATGGCGCTCTACGTAATTGTGATGGTCAGCGGCATTTACGGTCTGGCCCTCCAACATCAGATGCCGCACATCATGAAAGAGCGTTTGCCGGCTGAAACCGTTTTCGAACAAATCCCGCATATTCGAGAGCAGGTTGTCGTTGCGGCGGAAAAAATGCGCGATTCCTTTAAACCGGCTCCGCCGAAGAGAACTGATGCCGGTGCGCCGGCACCGAGCCCGGTCAGAACTGTGACCAGCGGTTCTACGCCGATGGCTTCCACCGTGGGCGAGCTGAGCACTCCCACAGCTCGCGCCAAAACAGTAGTTGGATCGACGATTATTGCCGCTCCCGTCAATCCATCGCCGCCTGTCGCCGTCGCGGGAACAGAAATAAAGTCCGAGGTCCCTTTGCCAGGTTCTGTCGCACCAGCAAAGGTAGCTGCGGCCGAGGGGGATGCGGATTCGGAAGCCGTGCTGGTCGAATTTCTCGATGGGCAAGTGCTGCCTTACCTTAGGGCAAAGCGCGGCGAAAGATTTCGTCTCGGTAACAGCCGTTTTTCTGACGATACATTTCGCTTTGTCAAACTTCGGGTGGGCGAAGTGTATCGCACCCGCGTCGAGGAAATTCAAGCGTGGTGCGACGAGCGCCGGATGCTCGATCTTCAGACAAAATTACATCATTGGTTGCACGGCTGGCTGTTTGTGCACGTGCCCATTTCTTTTCTGCTGCTCATGCTCACCGCGTGGCACGCGTTCGTGACGCTGTTCTACTACTAAACGTCTGGCATGGCTGCGCCGCGCAGAACGCAAAAACAGATTGCCGAGCGCTACAAAGGCAATCTTGGCTATTACCGCAGGAAGCATGGGTGGAGGCGAGCGCGTTACTGGATCAGCTTCCTCGCTATTGTTGGCGGCATCGCTGCTATCCTGCTTTTTCAAACGCGCGGACGCGAAACATTTTTTAATCCCGGAAAAATTTCTAGCAGTCACGCCAGGTTTGCCGACGACTGCGCGCAGTGCCACGATAAATCGCTGATCAGTAGCGGCACACTCACGCCATCAACATTCAAGGCCGTGCTGCGCGATCGTTTTAGTCACGGCGTCTCGTTCGAGCCGATCGACCGAAAATGTGAGGCCTGCCACCTTAAGCAGGATCGCCGGACGCACACATTCCACGAAGCGAATGTCGTGCAGGACCGCTCTTGTTCGGCGTGCCATCAGGAACATCAAGGTCCCGGGCCGCTGAAATTGGTTGCCAGTCCCAATTGCGTGTCGTGCCATGGCAACGCCGAGGTCATGCAAGCATCGGCACAGAAGGGAATGCAGCTCCCGCCGCAGGCGTTCCATCGCCATCCGGCTCCGCCGCAACAGATGGCCTTCGAGTTGCCGCGGCCCAGTGATGGTTACACACAAACATTTTCATCGTTTTGGAGTGGGCATCCGGAATTTCAGCTTCGTCGTGAGCAAGTTCGCGACCCGGATGTGCTACGCTTTAATCATCGGCGGCATTTTGCGGCGGACATTCCGCTGGTAAACGGGAGGAAACTCGACTGCAACTATTGTCACAAGCCGACCCCCGACGGGCGTTATTACCAGCGGATCACTTTCGCCGCCAACTGCCAGGCGTGCCACTCACTTCAATTCGATCCCAAGAATCCCGAGCTTACTTTGCCGCATGGTAACGCGACTGCGGTGCGCGGATTTTTGCGCACTCTGCCGACGCAATACGCTGAGCTCGCGGTTAAAAAAGCAATTACAAAGCCAAGTGAGATTCAGACGTTTGTCACAAAGCAGATGGCGCAATTGCGCGAGCGCGTCCGCTCGGGCGAAGATTTTGAGCGACAGGTTTTCTTTGCGACTGATCCTTACAAGCCGGAGCGTAACGCGGCTCCGGGCGTACGCGCTTCATTCTACGGCTGCGCGTTGTGTCATGAAGTAAAGCCGGTAGCCAACGCAGCGCCGATAATCACGAAGCCGATCTTTGTCGATCGATGGATGCCGCAGGCGAATTTCAATCACGCCAAGCACGCCAGCGTGAAGTGCGACGACTGTCATCATGCGACGCCGAGCCGCAACAGTTCCGATGTTCTTATGCCAACCAAAGCGAACTGCGTCACCTGTCACAGTCCGGCGGGAAAAGTTGTGGCTGCATGCATCACGTGCCACACATATCACGGGCAGCCTGCACTCGTCGCCGGAAACAGTTCGCCCGGGAGCAAGTCCTCCTTCAGACAGATGGCGCTCGAGAACCCACCCTGAAGTGGACTTTCTCAGCCGTCGTTTCCTATTGAAAGCGTCGGACAAACGTCCAAGGCGCGCTGGGCCGCGGCGGTTTCGTCGGGCGTCTCGGGTTGCTGGAAAAAATAGACGTAGGTCTCGTCGTCGTTGTATTTGATCAAATTGGGCGCTTCATCGAGACAAACTCGACAAAGGTTGCAACTGGTATCTACGTACCACGCGCCGGGAACGTTTTCGGGCTGCTTGCTGTTTTTGTCTGCCATGGAATTCGTTTTACTAGACCACCGCCGTTGAGCAAAGCCTTTTCTGACTGTCCATGAATGCCTTTCCTCTCGACGCTCGGATGGCCAAGCGCAGAAAACAAAGCGCGTCAGAACATCGTGGCGACCGTCGGAGGTTCACTTATTCGTGCTGATCAAGAGGTAACCGCGTTTAAGACTTGTAATCGGAATTCTTAGCAACGACATCCCTTAGCGTCGCGGTGTCATCGTTGGGGTTGCGCTTGATTCCACCTCAGGCTCTGTCGGAGATAGCGATGGCATAGCTAAAGGTGTCAGAACCGCGCCGCTCTGTGTCGTTAATACTCCGCCGGAGAGCATTACGTCTTCGACGCGATAGAGCTCGCCTTTGCCCACGATATTTTTTCCTTCGCCGGACGTCGATCCTCGATAGAAACGTTCCATCTCATCGAGATGAAACGGTCGCGAGCCGCGTCGGCCAAAGACGACGGTTTGCCCGCCTGTTTCATCAACGACGCGATCACGCTCCAAGCCGCGGGAGACGCAAATTGCTTCGCCTTTCATGTGATAAGTCGCAATCAGTTTCGGATTCGGTCGCGGGCTGAACCCTTGCGCTCCGGGAACTGTGTCAGGCGAAATCAACTGAACCACGCGCAATCCGTTTTTGCCATCGGCAACAAGCGCGAATTGCGATGCGTTCACACTGCCGATTTGCACGGCGCGCGTGTCGTTTAAGGCGCCGCCAGCATTGAACATTTGGTCAATGAGCGGCCGCTCGGGATTTTCAATGTCGATGATGGCCAAGCCCTCCGGCCCGTTCGCGACATAGGCGTAAGTACGGGCGACATACAATCGGCCCGCCTTTCTCAATCGAACTGTTGCGCGGGGAAGCGGAATGGGCCTTGTCGGTTCGGTTAAATCGACAATCTTCAGCCCGTCATCGTCAGTGATGAATCCATATCGGAACTGAATTGCAATGCAGCGTGGGTTGCGAAGAAACCCGTTCGTTAGGCTGCCTGCGATGCGTGGATGCGTCGGGTCGCTAACGTCGATAACGTACAATCCGCGGGGCGTAGTCATGTAGAGCCGATGCCCCGCCGCAGCGACAAACGTCGCGCCTGTCAACAAGCCATTCGGATTAAAACGAACAGTTTCGCTCTCCTTGAGAAAATTGTTGTCAGGATTTCCATCGACCAATGTACCGACGAGCACGTTGACGAGTCCTTCTTCGAGGTCTGCGACATAAACGTAGCCATAAAAGACATCGATCGGCTGCTCTTCATTTTCGGGAATGTGCTCGCGCAACGGATCGAGCGCGAGCGTGCTCGGCAGTGCAATGCTCGTTGCATATTTCGTGTGGATGCGCGTGCGCTGACCGAGTGGCGAGACCGGCGCACTGACGATGCGTTCGGAAAATCCTTTTTGATCGATGTTGGCGACATCGAAAACTTCAAAGCCGCCGGGGCCATTCGCGGTGTAGAGATATTCGCCGCGCAGCCAGATATCCTGGATGTCTTTCCCGGAATGTTCGTATGCTTCAATAAGCAGCGAACCGCCATCCACATGTTTCTTGTAATTGGCGGGGTAAGCAATGGAGTGCAGATGACTGCCGATGGCGGCCTGCGGCTCGTCCGGCTCGGTCCAAACGACGGCGTGCAATCCGTGATGTCCCTCGCCGACATACGCGTAGCGTCCGAAGAAATTCACTGTGCCGGTCCCGAAGCCTAACAAGGAAGTCATCCAGGCGTTGTTGTCGTTGTCTTTCGATAAGTGGCAGTCGGTGCAATTCTTGGTTGTGCCCACGCTGCTGGTGGTGTGCGGGAAATGCGGGTTGAACGCCTGGCCGCTGTAACCTTCGGTCGAAATGGTTTGCTGCTGCGAGTAAACCCATTCGCGGTTCGCGTTTTGTGAGCTGACTACCACCGCGCTGGACGATCGGATCACTGCCATGCGGTTTTTCTTTACCGTGCCGTCGATGCCCAACATGAACACATCGTCACGCACGACTTGTGGGTTGTAAGTGGTGAAGTTTCGATCGGTCACGCCCTCGAATTTATTTTGCGGCACCCGCTGGTTCGCTTTCATCGGTAAATGGCAACCGAAACAGCTCGTCGCCCAGGAGGTGTGACAGATCTGGCAATCCATTGCGGTGTTATCATGCGCTAGACGAACGCGCCTGTTGTAGCCGGGATCGTTTATCCCGGCCTTCGCCTGGCCGCTTTCCCGCCCTCTGGCATCACCGATGCCGGCTACAGCCCCCCAGGTTTTTCCATCGCGCTGGAGCGTTTTTGCGTAAGCGGATTTGGGATTGTAATGCGAGGACAGCGGATCGATCGTGTCGATTGTTTGCGGAATCTCCCAGCGAATATCAGGTGACATTGAGGATTGCTGCCAAAGCTTGGTGCCTTCCCAAGTAAACCGGGGGCCAAATGGTGTGTTGCTCGTATTCAGCAAATCGATTTGGCCAGCGTTACCGCTCGTGATGAGCGTCGGTCGCCGTTCGATTGTGCCGTGGCAATCGACGCATGTGATCGCGGTAGCGTTACGCGGCTCGCCGTACAGCATGCCGTTGCCGTGAACATCGGTAAGAAAATGACAATCGCCACACTGCATACCGTTTTCGAGGTGCCTGTCTTTTAAGTGCACTGCCTTGGCGAATTTCCGCGGGTCGTTCTGGTCGATCTTGTTTTCGTCAAGATCGAGCAGATTGCCTTTGCGGTCGTGTTTGAAGATCGCGCGGAAGACCCAGCCGTGTCCGTGATAATCGGCAAACTGCGTGTGATTGAGTTGCGGATTTAATTCGGCGACGTAGTCCACAAAATTCTTGTCACCCCATAAACCGCGCGCGGCGGCAGCTTCCGGGTTAAACGTGGTGAACCTGACCAGGTCGCCATCGGTGGGGTTGTATTGCTCGTTCGGATACATAAACTCGCCGTCTGTCTCCTGATCCCACCACGTGTAACCGAGATACGGATTCACGAAGAGATTTCCCTGGTGCATGTGACAGTTCATGCATTGGCTGGACGGAATCGACCGACTAAACTGATGGATGATGGGATGACCGCGCTCCGTTTTCGGGATGGATTTGTCGAGTGTAAAACTCAAACCTTGGTGTCCGTATTTGCTCCACCAGCCCGAATTAGTCGGCGAACGATCATTCGCGTAAACCACATGACAGGCCGAGCAACCGCTCGATCGATAGTCGCCAGGATGATCGTTCGACCCAAAGAACCCGAGAAGCGGATCGTGGAGCCTTGTTTTTTGCAAACCGAGAAACACCGGGTCGGTGCGATTGAGCGTCCCAAGTCCACGTTCAGACAATCGATTACGCGGCCTACCGTTTGGCTCCTCGCTTGTTGGAAGTCCCAGCTGCAATTGCTTTTCGCCGCCCTTTTCGAAAATGCGCAAGATGTTTCCCGGATTACTTAGATTGAAACGCGGCAACGGCTCAATGAACGGCAGAATTCCACGGACGCGCGTATCCTCCCGCGTGACTGGAGTATAGTTGACGAGGCGAAGTGGCGCGCCATCCGCCCCATAAGCCTGACCGAAGCGATAGTTTTTCAAATGGAAGCTGCCATTGTTATAAAGGGCCGCGCCCCACAGCATCGCGCCGTGATTCATCATGCTGTGATTGACGTTGCGAATGATTTCGCCGTGGCAAAGGCCGCAGGCTTGCTGTGCAACGCGCAAATCACCAGGATTGATGAAACGAATGAATTCAGGCGATTCGTGAT
>JBKOYE010000177.1:0-6325 GCA_046725275.1 Verrucomicrobiota bacterium | reverse complement strand
ACGGGAATCAGCAACATGCCCTGCTCCTCCTGCCGCTTCAGCAACGCCGGCACTTCCTCCTGCACGCAAAACGCCGATGCGAGAAAGTCGGCGGAGATGAGGAGCACGGCGCCGGCCGCATTCGCCATCGCCTCCCTGATTTCTGGATACCACTGGTCGCCGCCGTCGATCTTCCGATCATGCCAGACCTGCAAGCCCACGCCCGCCTGCTCCAGCGCGCCAAGCTGCGGCACCAACCGGTCCTTCCACGCCTCATCCCGATGGCTGTAACTGATGAAAACGGTCGGCGTCGCAGGCATGAGTTACTTTATGTCGGCGGCTGGCGGAGCCGTTCGTGCCCATTGCGCGACCACCGTCTCACCGTCTTCGAGTTCTTCCTTGGACATGACGCCTTCAAAGCTTGGTTTTCTTCAGCCCATCGGTTCGCAAAACATCGACGGATTCGAGCTTCTTGAACACTGAGTCAAATGTCAGACCGGCAATGAAGCCGGAGGCCACGGCGGTCATGAGGATAGCGAAATTGTGAGGATCAGTCTTTGCGAGCAGATGGCTGGTCAATAAAAGCACGCCTGCAATTGCTCCTGCTGCGAGGCCAAGTATCATCGATTTGGAGTTAGGAGTGCTGGCATCAGGAAGGAACATACGCACGGTGGCTCCCGACGCCCCCGCAAGCATAGGTGCTAGAAATAGAAGAACGATAAAAGCGTGAGATTGCCAGCTTTCCGGGGCGGATATGCTTTGAAGCAACCATCCAATTGGCAACGCAAGGACCCATGCGACTACCAACAGTCCGGCGATCGCTAGCCAAGATCCGCCAGACGCTGTGTGGATTTCTTTGCGACGCGCATCCGATTGGGAGTCCAATGAATCGATCCATTTGCCAACTGTTCCTGCATCTCCTTTTTGCGCCATCACGTTCGCCTCTTCTTTCGTTGCTAATCCTTTTCCGGCTGACAGGGCCCTCCAGATTTTTTCGCCGCTGGCCCCAAACGATTGGAGTGCGACAAGGGGAATGCGATAACTCAGCGCCAGCACGCCAGTGATAAGTGTCGAGCCTCCGCCGCCAATGATTACAATACCGTCCACTCGCGGCAGCGATCCGTAATAAGACATCTCCCAGTCGGACGATTCGTCCACAGTAGGGTCGAAAAGTGCTTTGTGGCTGGCGTACTCCGGAAACTCCTCTGCTCCCTTTTGGTGCGAAGGAAAAATCACTTTGATCGATTTCTTCGTCTTCGCTGTTTTGGCAAAGCCCTGCGTTACTTCCCTTTCGATGAAGTCCCCCGAGTAAACAATGATTCCATAACCGCGCTTGGCCAATTCCACACCTAGCAGTTCGGCCGTCTTTTAGCCTCAGACCCATTGCGTAAAGATGGATCATAGGTCCGCTGCTCGTCGGCACTGCCAACAATGGATATGAATTTCATGTCGATGATGCTGGTTTGTTACACCTTCTATGATCTGCAAAGTACTAGTTTGCCGTGAGCGGCTTGTGGATCCATCCTTCATAGTAATCCTTCAAATCGACCCTATGCTTGGTCGCGTAGCGTTGTGCTCCACGAAACGCGGCAATGTCGGTCGAGACAGCATTTGGTTTCTCGTTTGAATGCAGAAATCCTCCACAAACGATCACCGCCGACATTGAATCGAGGACTTGGTACGCGAGTTCGGAAATGAACTCGGCCATGATTCTCTGGAGGTCCGTTCCACCGTAAATGCAAACTCGTGTTCGTCTCATCGTCCGGTGAGAACAGTCACTCTTCTCCAACTCCAAGCACCTTCGCGAGCTTTTCGCCAATCTTGACGAAAGCTTCGTCGCGTGCTGCGCCACGCAAGCGCGCGAGCGGTTTTTCCGGAGGCTGCGCCGCTTGGAAATGGGCAATGGGACTGTGCTGATACGCTGAAGGGCGCACTGGGATCCAGAAGATCGTCAGTCCATCCGACGCCGAAGCGTCCAGCATTTTCGGCAGTTCGTCGCTGGCAATGTAAGAAGAGGCGAGAAAGTCGGGCGAAACCATCAGGACCGCGACGCGGGCACGGTCGAGCGCACCTTAGATCGAGTCGTGCCACAGTGAGCCCGGTTCGATCTCGCGGTCAGTCCAGAGCTCTACGCCACGCCGTTTCAACCAGTTGAGCTGCTTCAGAAAAGTGTCAAGCCATTCCTGATCGTTGTGTGCGTAACTGATGAAAACGCCGCTGCGAGGGACGCGAGCACGCCAAACCTTGCGGATGCGTCGCAACAACGTGTCAATCGCTTCGTCACTTTCTAAATTGTGATAATTCGCACCGCGCACAAAGGCGGGAATCTGGTCAGCGTGATAAGGGCCGGGGCCGACCGGAATAAACTTCTCAGGCTTGAGATTGCATTCACGAGAAATTGCCAGCCAGTCCCACCACAATGCCGGCACGCGCGACGCGATGCGCTCAGTTTCCCCAAGCTCACACCACCTCGCCCACTCGCCTGATTCCGAGCCGCCATCTGGGTCGGTGCGCACGTAAGCAGGCGTGCATAACATGAGAACCACGTCCGCTTCCTCGATCTGCCGAGCTGCCCATACTAGCCACGGGTCGCGGGGATCTCCCGCCACACGTTCCGGCGGACTGAAACCGTATTTGCTTTCAGCGAAATATAAGTCCAGCCGGACGTCGATGCCGCGAGCGCGGAGGTCTTCAGCCAACGCAAGCCCCTGCGGATCTGGCGCACGTGCCGGACGACCGTCGTGCTCAATGTTAATCCAGCGGTAACTGATGTAAACGATTGGACGGGCGCTGCTGCTTGACATAATAAACTGCTTTCATACAAACGAACCAACTCAGAAGCGAGCAGAATGTTACGCTGCGCCCGTTTTCGCCACCGACTGGACTAGGCTGCGCCGCAGGCCGACGATGCGGGACACGGCGCGGCGAATTAAACAGCCCGAATAATTTCTGCGAAGCAAAATTGAGCTACGGGCCGTAGCTTTTGGTGAACTTCTTCCGCGATTCTGTCTCGGACTCAGACGAAGCGATGGGCGGTGATTGCTCTGCAGCAGCTGAGACCGGTTGTGAGGGCGCGGGCTCAGGCGGTTCAGGCTGTGTGGCACGTTGCGGTTGAGGCGCACCTGAAGCTTCGACGTATGCCATTTGCAAATTCGAAAGAGTATTGCGCAGGACCATCGTTTCTTCGTTCGTCAGGTTGCCGCGCGTTTTTTCCTGAATCATCTCCACTTGGTCGATGAACATCCTTGCCAAATCCAGGTTGATTTCGGGTTCGCCGGTTTTTGGATTTGGGATTTGACCGAGGAACAGCGCGGCGTTTTGTGCGTGCATCATCACGAACTCGATGAAGCGCTGGGTCATTTCGCCGGTCTGAACAGTTTTTTGGACTTCAGGCATATGGGAAAGTGATGAGTGATGGGTAACGAGTGTTGAGTCTCAAGGTAGCACGCTTTTGCTCGTCGCTCATCACTCGTCATTTACCACTTTTTTCCGGCGGCCGCACCGTCGCCAAAACGTAGGGTTGATCGCGAAAATATTTCGCCGCCACTTTTTTGATGTCTTCGAGCGTGACGGCGTTCACGTCGTGCTCGAGCTGCTTGTAGTAATTGAAGCCCAGACCGTAAACCTCGTCGAGAGCGCAATGATAACCGAAAGCGTCGTTGCTTTGATTGGCGATTTCCTGTTGACCGATCAATTTCTTTTTCGCGCGCTGTAACTCCACGGGAGTAAGACCCTCGTTGGCAAGCTTATGAATTTCATCCAGGAATGCGGTTTTGACTGGCGTTATCTTCTGGGGATCTGTGCCCAGATAAAACGCAAAAAGCCCCGGCACGAGACCTTGCATTTCGCTGGCGCCCACGTAATACGCCAGGCCCATTTTCTCGCGAATGCGAATGAAGAAACGCGACCCGAGATCGCTGCTGGCTTCATCGATTAGCTCCAGCGCGTAGCGATCAGCACTGGAGAGGCTCGCGCCGCGGAAGCCAACCATGATGACGCCTTGCGCCTTGTCTTTGCGGCTCTCCACGGTTTCGATCTTCGCCAGCGGCATTGAAGCCTTTGCGTCGGTTAGAGCGAGCGCACCCGGCTTCATATTTCCGAGCGTTTGTTCTAGCAATTGTTTCACCTCGGCGGCTTTAACGTCGCCAAAGACGTAGATCACACCATTCTTCCCGACAACGTAACGATCGCGAAAATCCAGCAGATCCTTTTGCGTCAGGTGCTGGACAGCCTCGACCGACCCGTTTGAACGCAGCGCGTACGGATGCTGCGGAAATAGCGCCTGTCGCATAATGTTGCGCGCGACTGTTGTCAGTTGTTCTTCCTCCTGCTGAATGGAAGCGATCTGGATTTCTTTTTCGCGCGCCATCGCCTTTTCGGGGAACGTGGCGTTGAGCAACACGTCCGAAAGCAGGTCGAGGCCGAGTTTCACATCGAGCTTCATCACATCGACCGAGACACTGAAGCTGTTGTTTCCGGCATCGCTCGATATTGAGCCGCCGACGGCTTCGATCTCGTTGGCGATTTGCTCGGCGGTGCGCGTCTTGGTTCCCTTCAGAAGCACCTTCGCCATCAAACGCGTGATGCCGTTGTCCTTCGGCGTCTCAGCGAGCAAGCCACCGCGAAACACCGCGCCGATCCCTACGAGCGGCAACCGATGATCTTCGCGCACGAGCAGTCGCAATCCGTTTGAGAGCTCGAATTTTTGGATCTCACCTGCGGCAACCGGCTTTACAGGCTCAGCTTTGCCTGTAAGGGAGCCCTTTGGATTTAACGAGATGACCGTCAGATTGTTCTCAGTTAGATAAGTTCGGGCGACGCGCTTGATGTCGTCGAGCGTCACTTTCTGAACCGCATCCAGGTATTCGCGACTAAAATTCAGGTCGCGCGTGAGTAACCAATTGGAGCCGATGTCCGAAGCCCGGCCGCGCATTGTGGTCAGCGCTCCGAGATGCTGGCTCAGCGTGATCTTCCTCGCTTTTTCCAATTCTTCCGCCGTCACGCCGGTTTGTTTTACCTCGTCAACAATTTGCAGCGCCAATTGCTCGGCGGGTTCTCGCTTCTTCGGATCGAGTGTGGCATCGATGCCAAACAATCCAGGATCGCCGGGCGTGTAGGAAAACGCCGATATGCTAAACGCGAACCCGGCTTCTTCGCGCACGCGGCGATACAGGCGCGAGCTACGTCCGTCGCCGAGAATCGTCGAGAGCAAATCAAGCGCGGGCACATCGGGATTGGTAACCTCGGGGATGTGCCACGCCATGGAGAGATGCGTCAACTCGGTGGCAAATTCCCTGTGCACTTCGCGCCGGCCAAGTTGTGGCGGTTCTGATGGGATGAATAGCGGCTTCAGCGATTTCTCTGGATACGGCTTGAACAAGTCGCTCAGTTGTTGCCGCATCTTTTCCGCATTCACGTCGCCCACGACGACGAAGGTGAGATTGTTCGGTACGTAGCGCGTTTTGTAATACTGCATCACCTGCTCCTGCGTGTGCTGGTTATAAATCTCCAGCTCGCCGATCACTGGAAACCGGTAGGGATGCCGCTGATACGCTGTTGCAAAAAGAAGCAGACCAGCCATGCGATCGGGATCGTCCATTCCCATCGCGAATTCGCGCCGGATAACTTCCTGCTCTTTTTTGTATTCGTCCGGCGGCAGAGTCGAATTCATCATTGCGTCGCTCAAAACCTCAAGTGCTGTGCCGACGCCATCTTTCGGCACGTCAATCCAAAAGACTGTGCGATCAAAAGAAGTGTAAGCGTTTATGTATCCGCCGACGTCCTGAATGCTCTGCGCAATCTGATTTGCGGACCGCGTTTTCGTTCCTTTGAAGAGCATATGCTCGAGAATGTGAGACAGCCCTGCGCCCATGTGCTGGTCCTCGTCGATGCTTCCCGTGGCGCACCACGCCTGCACACTGGCCACCGGCGCGCTGTGATCTTCGTGCACAATGACGGTCAGCCCATTCGGCAAAATCCATTTTTGCGCTGTGCTCGGCGGAAAAGCGATTACGGGCGACGGTTCAGGTAGCGCAGCCTTCAAATTGACCATGGCAAGTAATAGAGCCGCTGTGAGACAACTCGCTACTGGGATGCGATACATTGCTGGAACATTTGATTACTAAGCGTGGTCGTCGCGAGATTACTCGGCGGTGATCAGATAACTGGTTACCGACAGCCAAGGTGAAATAATCGTTCAATTCACCCTGGTAGAATTCACTTGCTCGACGTGGCTGGTTTTGGCCCCAGCAATTGCGCCGGGGGTTTCGCGGCTTCCGGTTTTGCCGGTGCGAACGGTGTCACAAACGCGTCTTCGAAATCGTAAACGTTTTTAAAATCTTCAATT
>JBKOYE010000058.1:0-11404 GCA_046725275.1 Verrucomicrobiota bacterium | reverse complement strand
CTCATCGGTGTACTGCGCATCGACAATCAGCAGGTCTGCTCCGCGCAAGAATTCGATCAGATCGGCGCGTTCTTCCGCGGGCGATTTGAATGTGCGCGCGGTATTTTCAACACCGCGATTTCGCAATTGCACATCGAGTTGCTCGAAAGGTTCGTTGTCCGGCATGTAAACAATCGAACCAGCGGGGGTGTAAATGCGATAGCCCGCGCAAACTCCCGGATGATTCAAGAATTTGGAGCGGATCCGAAGCCGCCCGATCTCAAAATCCATTTCCTTGAGTTCCTCGATTTCAATTTTACCCGGCAGCTCCGCCATGGTGACGGGAAAAAACGGGGTCTCCATCTGACCGGCGAGGATTTCACCCAGGCGCGTGCGAGTGCCGTCATAACCGAAAACCTTGAGCTGATTTTTCCCGCTGTAAGCCGGCAGGAAAAAGGGAAGTCCCTGGATGTGGTCCCAGTGAGTGTGCGAAATAAGGATCGCCAGCCGGATCGGATCAGAACCGAATTCGCGCTGGAGCGATTGGCCGAGAAGTCGAATTCCTGAACCGGCATCGAGAATGATGATCTCGCCGTCGGCCCGTACCTCGACGCAACTGGTGTTGCCGCCGTACCGGACCGTGCCCGGCCCCGGTGTCGGAATCGAACCACGAACGCCCCAGAAAATTACCCTAGTCTTGGAGGCGGTCACCTTACTCATCGAAGATTGGATTAATTGTGACACGCAAATAATGAGCGACCAAGAATTTTTGCACAGTCCGATTCATGGTTCACTCTTAGCAGTGATTTCTAAACCGCATCGCGGTTGTTGGACGTTGTTAGTGGCGGCATGGATCTGGGCGGTCTGGAGTTGCGCGGAATACTGGCGCGGAAATCCCAATTATTCCTACGGCTGGATTGTTCCCGTTCTTAGCCTCGCTTACGCTGCGCGCAGATTAACCCTCGCGCAAAGCGAAAATATCGCACGCCCAATATTGGCATTCCCGATTTGGTTAATTGTTTTTTTTGGAATTGTCGCGGGCGCGATAATTTTCGGTCTCGAATTCGCGCGCGAGCAAGTCTGGCATCCGATCATCGTCATTTGGACGATCGCATTCATTCCAATTACTCTCGCGCTCCTGGTTTTCTGGTTTGCGGGCGGAAAAACGCTGCTGCTAGCGGAATTGTTTCCGGTTTTGTTTTTCCTTGCTGCTGTTCCGTGGCCGCCTCGTTTTGAGCAGCCAATAACAGCGGGATTGATGCAAGTAGTTGCCGCCGCCACCACCGCATTATTGCACTGGTTTGGAATTCTGGCGCAAACTACTGGCGGCGCGATCACGCTTCGGACTGGTATTGTCGGCATAACCGAGGCCTGTAGCGGGATGCGTTCCTTGCAGGCTGGAATCATGTTCGGCCTCGCGATAGGCGAATGGTTTTTGCTGCGTCCACTCCGGCGAATCGCGCTCCTGTTCATCGCGATCGCTCTTGCCCTCACCACCAATCTCGTCCGCACTCTTGCACTC
Source organism: Verrucomicrobiota bacterium (assembly GCA_046725275.1). GTDB lineage: Bacteria > Verrucomicrobiota > Verrucomicrobiia > Chthoniobacterales > UBA10450 > Udaeobacter. The sequence goes on along the minus strand of JBKOYE010000058.1, from coordinate 9,903 downwards.
TCGTTGCAGGCAGAATGGAACGGGATCGACGCAGTCGAAAAGATTCACGATCTCACCGGCACATTCGCCGTCATTGTCCTGGTGATCGCGATTTGGATTTCTGCCCTGGCGCTGCGTTCCCGCCCCCATCCCAGCGCGCATTTCGGCTTCGAAAACTTGAGTGCTCGCCTGCGTGCGATGGCCGCAGTAATTCCGACTACCTTGCAGCGCGCTGCGCTCGCCATCCTTATCAGCGGAACTTTCGGACTTGCGATTGCCCAAGTCGTGACCGCGAAAATTGAAGCGCATGATCAGACCCAAACAACGCCGTTTTTCTTCGTGCGGGAAGACCCATCGCAAACGCGAGTGCAATTGCCGCGCGATGTGTGGAACGAGCTGCACCCGACCAGCGGCGAATATATTCGCACTCGCGATCCGCGGCTGGGGGCTGGCGAGGTTTTTCATTTTTTTTGGAAACCATCGCCCTGGAACCGCTTCGTCCTCGTTCATCGCCCCGACATCTGTATGCCCGGCGTCGGCTGGGAAAGCAGTGGCTCGCCCGAATCGATCACGATCGATTTTTCCGGGCACCAGACACAGCTCTATCTTTTTCGATTTCGGCGTGGCGACATTGAGGCTCTTGAGCTGTGGGGCGTCTGGCGAAACGGCGACGCTGTTGCCCTAGATTATCCGCCTGATCAAGTTCTAGGCACTGGCGCTGCACCCCCGCCCTTGCATCTCGAAGGCAAACGCCGTTCCGCCACCGAAATCGTCGCCTGCGTCGTCGGCGGAAATCGTAACCACCCACCAGACGCGGAGCGAGCGATCGCAATTCTAAGATCGGTCTTCCGATATAATTCCACGCACGAGTAGTCGCTTCTTTTCTCTGGGAAAGCATTCTCCGCGGGGACGACTTTTCGACAGGTAAGGAACATAGACTTGCAGGTCTGTGTTCCGTGCAACTCACCGAAAAGCTCTGTAGCCGCTCCGTTGCGAAGCGTCGGAAGCCGCCCGTTAACTACAACAAGCTCGACCCAAACGCGCCCGGCTTTCCCTTCTTCCAGCGCAATTCCGGATTGAGATTGATTTCATCCTGGCGGACATCGAATCCAACCGAGCGCAGCAAATAGGACACGCCTTCCCGACTTTCCATCGTTTCTTTCAGGCTGCGCGCAAACAGCTCGATATATTCCTTGTAAGAATCGAGCGCCAGTTTGCCTTCGGCGAAATGATCCGCCAGCGCTTCGTCGTGATAATCGATCAGATCGATCAACGCGCGTCGCAGATCCATCCGCACTTTCGGATCGATCACGATCTTGAATGGGTTCGCCCCGGCGTCGGGCTTGGCCAGCATTTTCTGCAAGGCCGGCGTGTGCGTCGTCGAAACGATTTCGAAATCGCGAGACTCGTTTGCCATTGTTGATCAGCTTAGCTGCTCTGAGCCGGGATCAAACGAAAATCGTTTGCCCACGCGATCGATAAAGCCTGGTAGGGCGAGACTCTGTCGAGCCGGGCGGAAAACGGCAATTCTCGCTGTCTCTCACGATCCACCCGCGAACCGTGCTGTAGGGCAAGCGCTCGCGCTTGCCAGCCGGCAGGCAGGAATGCCTGCTCTACAAATCAGAACCCCGTTCTGTAGCGGCAGCCGTGTCGGCTGCAAAATCTGAACAAATGTCCGCGACTAAAAGAAAATTGGAATGATCAGGATGGCGACAATGTTCACCACCTTGATCATCGGATTGATCGCAGGACCGGCTGTGTCCTTGTACGGGTCGCCGACGGTGTCGCCGGTCACCGCGGCTGCGTGCGCGGGCGAGCCTTTGCCGCCGTAATGTCCTTCCTCGATATATTTTTTGGCGTTGTCCCACGCGCCACCGCCACTGGTCATGGCGATGGCCACAAACAAACCGGTCACAATTGTTCCGACCAGAACGCCGCCCAGCACGACCGGGCCAAGTTGTGGAATCACCGCCACCAGGATGACGAACGCAAGCGGCAACAGCGCCGGCACGATCATTTCGCGTAACGCCGCTTTCGTCACAATGTCCACGCACGTTCCGTATTCCGGCGTGTCTTCACCGCGCAAAATTCCGGGATGCGCCTGCAATTGCCGCCGCACTTCCCGCACGACCGCGCCAGCCGCCTTCCCGACCGCGTCCATGCTGAAGGCGGTGAAAATGAACGGTAGCAATCCGCCGATGAACAGCCCAATAATGACTTTCGGTTCCGTTAACGAGAATTGGAAATCAAACGGCTGACCGTTGCTAGTGATGTGGGCCTTGAGTTCTTCAACATAGGAACCGAACAAAACCAGCGCCGCCAAACCGGCCGAGGCAATCGCGTACCCCTTCGTCACCGCCTTCATCGTGTTGCCCACGGCGTCGAGCTCGTCCGTGGCTGCACGCACTTCTTTCGGCAGATTGCTCATGACGGCGATGCCGCCGGCGTTGTCAGTGATTGGGCCAAAGGCATCGAGTGAAATAATGATTCCCGCCATCGACAACATCGCCATCACCGCTACTGCGATGCCGTAAAGACCGGCGAAGTTGTAGCTCAGCAAAATCGCGATCCCTATGAAACCGACCGGCAGAGCCGTGGCGTGCTGACCGAGGGCAAGCCCAGCGATGATGTTGGTCGCGTGTCCCGTCTCGGAGGCGCGCGCAATTTTTTGCACGGGCTTATAATGCATCGAGGTGTAGTAATTCGTGATCACGACCACGATGCCCGTCATCAACAGTCCGATGAGCGAGGCGAAATAGAGATCGGTGGGTGAGCGCATCTTTCCGGCGATTTCCACCCCGTTCGGAAACAGCTGATGCGTGGCTGGCCAGAACAACACGGCTGAGACCAGCGCGCTCATTCCGACCGCCCCCATCAGCACACCGGCCGGCTTACCGCCGCCGAAATTCACGAACAAAATCCCACAGATCGCGCCCAGTACGGAAATTCCGCCGAGAACGAATGGATAAACAATTGCCGCCGGCGCGTTCGCCACTGTCAACACGCCTACTAAAATCGCGCCGATTAAGCTAACGGCATAAGTTTCAAAAACATCGGCCGCCATTCCCGCGCAATCGCCCACGTTATCGCCCACGTTATCCGCGATCGTAGCCGGATTACGCGGATCATCTTCTTCCAGCCCGCTCTCGATTTTCCCGACAAGATCGGCGCCGACGTCGGCTGCTTTTGTGTAAATGCCACCGCCCAACCGGGCGAACACGCTGATCAAGCTCGCGCCCAGCGCTAGCCCGACCAGACTACGCACCGCCAGATCATTCCCGATCATGTTGCGCGCGAAATGATAGAACATGCCCACTGCCAGCAACGCCAGACCGACCACGAGTAAGCCGGTAACGGCGCCGCCATTAAATGCCACCCGAAGCGCTGCGGTCCGGGTCTGGCTGGCCGCCGCCTGGGTAACGCGCGCGTTGGCCAGCACCGCGATGCGCATCCCGATATAACCCGCCGCCAGCGAACAAAACGCGCCGAGTAAGAAACCAAATGCGGTCGGATGGTCCTTAAAGAAAAAGAGCAAAAGGAAAATGATCACAGCGATCACGCTGATCGTCATCACCTGGCGGTTCAGATAAGCCTTGGCTCCTTCCTGCACCGCGCCGGAAATCTGCCGCATCCGTTCGTTGCCGGGGGAACACCGCAAAATAACGAAGATGAGCAGGAAGGCGCAGCCGAGCCCGATCACGGCGCAGATGAGCGATAAACGCACGCCGGACTGAAGGATATCGAAGGCAAGAGGAAGAGTCATAGCCGGTGAAAGCGGGGGACATTAGGCAGGATTAGCAAGGTAGCAACCGACTTCTGCCCTCCTCTTCATCTCCCTCTTCCTCGTCCTCTTAATCGTATTCCTAATCAAGCTTGGAGCGGGGGAGCAGGGAGCAGGGGACGAGCATGGAGAACCGTGAATCGAGGTTCGTCATTTGTGCCCGGCCGTTCGCGAAGCGTCTTGGAGTGCGGCAGCCCGCTGCCGCTTTGGGTCATGTGGGAAAGGCCGCCGGCGGCAGCCTTCCTTGATTGTCCTCTGAACCCTGAACTTTGTACCCCTGTCTCCATCACAATAATTTACAGTGACGTCCTTAACAGGCCAGGTCCCGGCATCGCAGCCCCTTGGACTTCGATGAACCTTTCCGTCTTCGCTAATAATATCTCGCCGAAATAGACGGAAAAATGTTCGCAATTAAATACGAATTTTCGTATATATTTCGTTAGGTGCCTTGACCTTTCTTCCATGCAAGATCCACCGCCGCTGTGAAACTTGGATCGCAAAATTGTATCAGCGTTGAGCGCCTAAACCAAAACGAGACCGGAGGATAAAATGAAAGAGCGAATCGCAGCGTTAATGGCGGGGCTGGGCTTGCTGGCGGTCGCTTTCATATCTGGCAACGCGTTGGCTGAGGGCCACCATCAGTCCGGCATCAACGGCCAAGCTTTCCTTTACACCTGCCCAGTGGTATTTCCGGGCAGCGACTGCTACCGGCCTTACCCAACCGGCTTTACTATTGTGACCGACAACGGACGTTTTGTGACCAAAGTTGTAACGGACGATCAAGGACGTTTCGAAGTCTTCCTAAAGCCGGGCAGCTATGAGCTGATTCCTGACGGGGTGAATGACGGGTTTCCGCTGGTGAAGACGCTGGTCGTCCGTGTCGAGAAGAAACAGTTTACTCCTGTGACAATCGTTTACGACAGCGGAATTCGATGACCCGGAACGGATGTTTGATTTTCGAGGCTCTCTGCTCTGTCTTTTGATCTCTGATCTCTGGCTTATGCGTTTTCTTTGCATTCCGAGCCTCCAGTTCGTCGAAATGTTGGAGTGCTCCCGCTGAAAGCAAAACGAGCGGGATAGGCATTTCCCTATCCCGCTCGCGCTAGGGACAACAAACAAACAAACGCAAACCGTTTACCGCCTCTTCCGCACTCTGACGAGCGCTGGAAGAGCTGGTCGGAACTTGTTGATCGTCAGGAGGGCTAGGATTGCGGAAACGAGCAAATGAAACGTCGAACCGCTATCTGGAACGTGGACAGCAGGAGGGGTCGGGCCTGGGGGAGGGGTCGGGCCCGGGGGACGGGTCGGGGCCGGTGTGGGAGTGGAGTGGGGAGTCGGGGTAGGAGTGGAGTGGGGAGTCGGGGTGGGAGTGGAGTGGCGAGGGGGAGTAGGAGTGGAGTGGGGAGGTGGAGTACTTTCGTCGCCCTGTCCGGGAGGAGTGCGAACGACATAGTCCTGGCCCGGGCCAGTGAGAGCGATCAAGCCCGCGCCTGGCCCAGAATAGCTGTCCAGTGCAGCCAACATACGGTTGGCGCCGTAGCTTTTGCCGATAACAGTAAAGTCATCACCGCCTACAATTTCCCAGATGGCGATTTGCAGTGCGGCCGCCTTCTTTGCCTTCATCTTCGGTTTGTAGAACATTGCCCATAAATCGCTGATTTCCGTGGCCTCATTAGAGCTCAAGGTCCATGGGGCCTCTGGAGCCTTGGTTAAGGGGACAAATTTATAGCCAGGCGAGGAGTGCAGAGCCATCGTGAAAGGATCGATACAGAAGCCATTCATGGCCACGCCATCGACCTGAAGTTTTTTGATTCCGGCGCCTACGAATCCGTTAAAACCGTTGGAAAGGGAAATGTGGACGGGAGCGCCTTTGCGGACACCAAAATCTCCGACGAGATGTGCCTGGGCGGGATTAGCGGCGAGGAGGCTGAGGGCGGCGGCGACAGACAGGGCTAGGGACGATCGAGCGATGTTTGCCATCTCTCGTTGATATGATATTTATGGTTTTTCGACAATGAAAATTATTGCTGAAACCGCCTTTTCCTATTTTGCGCGAATGAGTCGCATGCAGCATAAGTATCAATGCATTATATACTTATGTATTGAACACAGGCTGATTCTTTTCATTCAATTCTTGTGCCGCCGGAGCGGTCCCGCGTGGATAGTTTTTTTGCTCTGACCCCGGATCGATGGATTTTAGCCTCTCGGGTGAAGCCAGCGACGTTCTAGATCTATATCGACTTATCTGGAAGCGGCAGAGGCCTGGCGCTTTGGAATCAGAAAAGCGGTGGCAATCCTCAACCCTAGGGCAACGCAGCCAACAAATACTGGGGCCGAAGTCGGACAATAACAGCTCCCTCAAGCGAGGAAGCTAAGTATTTTAACGCCGAGCTCCAGTCGGCCGTTGCTTCTTGACTGCGCGTTCGATTGCGGCAGTGAGTTGCTCGGCGACCAATGGTTTGGCGATGTGGTCGAGAAATCCCACCTTTCGACTCCGTTCGACATCAACCTCAGTGTTATGCCCGCTGATGGCTATGGCCCGAATCGGCTTCGTTGCGCTCAGTTCCTTCATTAGGTCCCATCCGGTGCCATCGGGCAGGCGAAGGTCACTGAGCAGCACGTCGAATTCGATCGCTTTTGCCAGGCCTCGGGCGGAAGCGATATCAGGCGCGATGTAAACTTTGTAGCCAATGGTGGTGAGGAATTTTCGCAGCGCCTCCGCTGTGCTGGCGTGGTCTTCGACGACGATGATGCGGTATGGTTCTCGACCCATGGACGCTTGATCCAAGCTTAGTTTGTGCCAGCGAAGATGTGCATCTCGCGTGCGGCTCGATAGATGTAATTTAGGCCGACCTAAAAGCATTCGGGGGTCGACCCAAGATGGCTGTGCTACCCGTGCGGGCTCGCAGGAGCTCTCCCCTCCATGCAGTTATCATTCGCCCGGACAGAAGCTCCAATGTTCGATTGTGGAAATCTGGCTGTTACAGCTCGAAAAAGGTGCGCAAACGACGGAGGAAGGTGGCGCTATATTCGCTTTGTTTGGCCGCCTCATTTTGGGCAAGATGAGCGTCGATAATGCCTTCGGTTTCCATTTTTCGTTTTGCCAGCAGCTCACTCAGCTGATTGAGACATTCGGGCGATTGGCGAATGACTTCGCCCATAACTGGTTTGCTGATTTCCAGAACGTAGCAATCGGCGGCAGCGCGGACGGTAGCGGTGCGGCGTTCGCCAGTCAGGAGCGACATTTCGCCGAAGCAATCACCGGAATGCAGCGTGCCAACGCGAAGAGCTGCTCCATTTTTGGCCACTGAGACGTTGGCACTGCCGCGCAAAAGCACAAACATCGAATCGCCCTCGGCGCCTTCCACGATGACGCGTTCGCCTCGGCCGAAATGATTGAGTCGCGAATGTTGCAACAGAGCATCGAGTTGTTCGTCGGCGAGAAATTGAAAAAGAGGCTCGGCCCGTAAGATCTCCCGCGCCTGCTCCTGATCTTCGGTGCCCAGGTCCCGGGGCCGGCGTTCCAGGTGAAGCGTCCGAATCGGGAAAGGAATGGTGATTTGCTGGCGTTTCAATTCGTACCAAACATTGGTGCGAATGGCGTCGTTCACCTCGTTGATCGCGGCGTGATTGCCCATGTAAAACTTGATCTCGTAGATGACGGCGTGATCGGCGAAATCGACGAGAAAGATTTTCGGTGGCGGATCTCGAAGAACGAGCTCGGCGTTCCTGGTTGCGCGCATTAACGCATCTTTAACGCGATTGGGCGGGGTCTTGTAGTCGATGCCAACGCGAATTCGCATCGCATGTACCTGCGTGGGGTAATGCAGATTGACGATGGTTTGCCGGACGATTTCGTTGTTTGGAATGTCGACGTAAATGCCGTCGTTGGTGCGCAAACGGGTGGAGCGCCAGTTGATCTCCATGACTTCGGCGAAGCGTTCGCCAACCTGTAACCAGTCGCCCACCCGATAGGGCCGGCTAATTTGCAACTGAATGCCGGCAATAATTCCGCCGAAAAGGTTTTGTCCGGCAAAGCCGAGAATGATCGCGGCGATGCCCGAACCCGCGAGAAGGCCCTTGAGCTGGGCTTCAGCGTGATAGCCGAAGCTGAGGACGAGAAGGAGAGTGATGAGAAAAACGATGATGGCAAAGATCTCACGCAAAATGTGCGGGATGGGTGTTTGCCGCTTCTTTTCGAAGTAGAAGTCCCAGAGATAATGGTTCGCGAAAGCGACGATGAAAGCCGGACTAAGCAAGACCAGCGCGGCGCCGACGTGCTTGCGCCAATCGGCCTGGACGCCATAAACCGTGATGGCGGCATAGAACGCGAGGGTGAGACAGAAAGTTTGGAAGAACAATCCAAGCGGCACTCGCGCACGCCGTTTGAAAAAGCGACCGAGAGTGAGGGCAAGGAAGTAGGTGAGGATAAACGCGATGACGGTCGCGGCAGCGCGCTGAGAGCTAATGAGGGCCTGAATCATCGGCATCCGATTTTACCGATAAACAGGCAGTGGAACAAGCCCGACGGCAACACCTGCCCCGATTTGGCCGATCTCGGAAGTGTATAAGGAAGCCGCGCCAAGGCCGGCAGTCCGGAGGCTCTATTCTTTTTTCGGGGCGAAATAGTCGTCTATCATCCGTTAGGCCGCGGTGCGAAAAATAGCCAGGCCCAACCGGCGAGGAAGCAAAGTCCGCCAAGCGGTGTGATCGCTCCGAGCCAACGGATATTTGTTAATGCCATGGTGTACAGACTCCCGCTAAAAAGGAGAACGCCAGCACAAAACAACCAGTAGGCGCCACGGTTAGTTGCGCCGAAAAAGGCGAGCAGTAGAAGCACGATGGCGTGAATGAAATGATAAAAAACGGCCTTGTTCCAAACCTCGAGCATTCCGTGGCGATCGATTATGTATTTGAACGCATGCGCGCCGAATGCGCCGAGCGCCACGGCGAGAAAGCAAAGTGCCGCGGCAATGCGAATAAATACGGTCATTTCCTTGCTATTTACAGAGGCATTTCTCTCCGGCGAAAGTCTTAATTTAATTTTCTCACTTCCTCCCGGTATGGGAAAAGCGGCAGAAGGCTGCCGCACTCCAAAAGCTGGTGCCACGTTCAAGGCGAGTCTCGTAATTCGCGAGCGTCTTGGAGTGCGCCAGACCTCTGGCGCTTTTTCTCTCGTTCCCAAACTCAGTTTGGGAATGCTTCGCCCCCCTGAAACTCTGTTTCATCAGAAATGAGGAGCAACACACGAAGGGAAAACAAAACGGAGCTTTCGTCGCTAGGTTGGTTCCCAAACTGGAGTTTGGGAACCAGGAGCTGCAGAATCCGAGCCGCCTACGTTTGATTGATCCTGCGTTTGCATTCCGCATAAAGCGCGTCGTAAACAACAAACTCGCGCTGAAGAATCTCGTAGTCCGTCAATCCGAGTGCCCCAAAGCCGCCCGCGATCCAACGCAAACCTTCACCAGCGGGATGCGGATTGGTTGGATGCGAATCAGCCGCGCGGACAATTTCCCCCAAGAAGCAAGAGCGCCGGCTCAGTCAGATTGTATTTCTTAAGGATGGAATCGAAGGAGACATTCTCGCCGTGATGTCCGAGCTCACAGTTCGGAACATCGAAAACGATTCCGTCGTCGATTTTGCCCCACTCGGTCTGATGCGGAAGAAATACAAACTCCGCCTCGGGATCGACAAAATTCCTGATCAACCACGGACAGGCCACGCGATCGACTTTAATTTTTTCACGCGTGATCCATTTCATGCTGGAACGCTCGTTGGGCGCCAAGATGATCCGCCAAACACGCCAAATGACGCCAAAAAAATTGATGCCGGCTTCTAACCTGTGACTCCGAAGTTTTCGCGTTTTTTGCCGTAATTTGGCTGATCAGATCTTCGATTGCGGCAACGCCTCGGCGAGACCCGTTTTGGTTCTGGAGCGTATCAACACTCCAGAACCGCCACGCTATTTGATATTAGTATTTCTCGCCTTTTTCCTTGTGCTCGGCTTTCTCGTCATGAGTGCCGAGGAATTTGCCATTCGCATCGACCTGGATGGCTGTTTCCTTGCCATCCTTGTTCACGATCGCCTCGTAGCATTCCTTGCCCTTGCGAGTTTCTTTTTCGATTCGAAGGATTTGATCGTT
>JBKOYE010000093.1:0-9178 GCA_046725275.1 Verrucomicrobiota bacterium | reverse complement strand
CGCCACCAATAGCTCTTCAGGTTGCGCTTTAATTCAACGCCGAGGGGTCCGTAATCCCAGGCGCCGTTGAGGCCGCCGTAGATTTCGCTCGACTGGAAAATGAAACCGCGCCGTTTACACAGGCTGACGATTTTCTCCATTCGCTGAGCATCGCTTGGCGTACTCATTATTTTCGCCACAGATGAACACAGATTGGCACAGATTCAAACCAGACAGTTGGAGACACAGGGCACCGCGGTGCCTCGATGAAGCGATGGAAGCATCACCACACGGAGATCGTACCTCCATCTGTGTCTCGTCCGTGTAAATCTGTGGCTAACTCTGCGGTTCCGCTTTGACCTCGGTCTTCACCGAGTTGGCGATGAAACACTGCTCGTGCGCGGCATGATTCATCTCCTCAATGTCTTGCGGCGTCGGTTGGTTGTCGCCGGAAAATTTTAGCCGCTGCCTGAGAGTCACGCAGGTAATGGCCAGCCTGCCTTCAGTATTTTTCTCCATAACGCCGACCGCTTCATCGACGTATTCGTCGAGCACGAATCTTTTTTTGCAGGCAATTGCAAGGAACGTCAGCATGTGACAGCTCGAAAGTGAAGCCACGAATGCCTCCTCCGGATCGACCAGGTTTGGATTACCCAAATAAGCGGGCGCGGCTGACGCCTGCATCTCATGGCCACCATCAAATTTCCAAGTGTGATCGCGTGAATATTTCTGATACTCGAACGGCTTGTCGCCGCGTTGCCAAGTGAGATTGACTTTATGTTCTGACATGTTTCTAGATAGAACGCGACGCCTTGTACGGCAAGCGCTTGACTGCGCAATATGCCTCCCGCTGTAGCGTCCGCTGTCCTCAGCGGATATCTGGATAGTGATCCGCACTTTGCCGCCAGCATAGGGCTGTGAACAGCGCACTCTACAGCGTAGGCTTGCGCTGCCGACTGCCCGCTTTATTATCTCGGCTTCTGAAAAATCGCGCGATTAGCTCAGTGGTAGAGCGCTCGCTTCACACGCGAGAAGTCGCAGGTTCGAACCCTGCATCGCGCACCAGATCTTTCGTTTCACACTGCGGCACATAAGCCGGCAAATTCCATGGCCTTAATTCAAGAAGTTCTCGAAATCGTTAGAAAACGTAACCCAAACGAGCCTGAGTTTCTTCAGGCAGTCACCGAAGTGCTGGAGTCGATCCGGCCAGTCATCGACCGCAGCAAGAAGATCCGAGACGCGCGAATTCTCGAGCGTCTGGTGGAACCGGAGCGAATGATCCAGTTTCGCGTTTCGTGGATCGACGACCAAGGACAGATTCAGGTGAACCGCGGGTTTCGCGTGCAGATGAATAGCGCGCTCGGCCCTTACAAAGGTGGGTTGCGTTTTCATCCGACCGTCTATGCGGGCATCATCAAGTTCCTCGCGTTCGAACAAGTGTTTAAGAACTCGCTTACGGGTTTACCGATGGGCGGCGGCAAGGGCGGCTCGGACTTCGATCCAAAAGGCAAATCCGACAGGGAGGTCATGCGATTTTGCCAATCGTTTATGACTGAACTGTTCCGGCACGTGGGTCCGAATACCGATGTGCCTGCCGGCGACATCGGCGTGGGCGGACGCGAGATTGGGTATCTCTTCGGCCAATACAAACGGTTGGCGAACGAATTCACAGGTGTGCTAACCGGGAAAGGACTGACGTGGGGCGGCTCGTTGATACGGCCAGAAGCCACGGGTTACGGCGCTGTTTATTTCGCGCAGGAAATGCTCAAGACGCGCAATGAAACGATCGAAGGCAAAATTTGCACCGTCTCAGGTGCCGGCAACGCGGCACAATTTACCGTGGAAAAATTGATCCAGTGCGGCGCGAAGCCTGTCACGATGTCCGACTCCAGCGGCTTCATTTACGACAAGAACGGTATAGATGAAGAAAAGCTCGCTTGGGTCAAAAGCATCAAGAACGTGCGGCGCGGGCGGATCAGCGAGTACGCGAAAAAATTCCGCGGCTCCAAATATGTAGCCGGCGAGCGGCCTTGGGGTATAAAGTGCGATTGCGCTTTTCCGTGTGCGACGGAGAACGAGATCACGGCTGAAGACGCGAAGAAACTGGTCGGCAACGATTGTTATCTTGTCTCCGAAGCGGCCAACATGCCGAGCGTGCCGGCGGCGGTAGATCTGTTCTTGGAGAAGAAAATTCTGTTCGGCCCTGGGAAAGCGGCGAATGCCGGAGGCGTAGCCACATCTGGTCTCGAGATGAGTCAAAACTCGATGCGTTTGCCGTGGCCGCGCGAAGAGGTCGATTCGCGGTTGCGCCACATCATGTCCACAATTTTCAAAATCGCCTGGGACACTGCGGAAGAATACGGCCAACCCAGCAACCTAGTGGTCGGCGCGAATATAGCCGGCTTCGTGAAGGTGGCCGACGCCATGCTCGACCAGGGTGTTGTTTAGCGCAGACATTCATCCGCAGACCCTACAAATGACATGAACAGGAATTTCACTGCGCATGTTGCAGCGAGGACAGCGGAGCGCGAGCGGCATAAATCGTAATGGGTCCCGAGAAAGGCACGTAAACCATCTCTCGAATCCGAATCGCCATATGATGAAAATGAGATACTTCGTGCTCTTGGTTCTAATTTGCGCTGCGCTTGGCGTCGCAGGCTGCACAGACGACTATGCTGGTTATCCAGGCTATGGTCCCTACTATGGCCCTGCGCCGTATTACGGCGGAGGCTCAGTGGTCGTTGCCGTCGGGGATCGACCTTATTATCGAGGTCCCGGATATTGGTACGGCCGCACGTATTATGTCTGGAAGCCGGGACACTGGGGCTGGCGGCACGGTCAAAAGGTCTGGATTCGCGGCCACTACGTCGTGCGAGGATACTGACCGGGAATTTCCGAGCGCGATACTTAAACGATCGGTCGAGCTAAGCCCCAGCGCGCTAAACGAAATTGCACGGCCGTCGCCAGGCAACCCAATCCATAGCGCACGCTTCTGCGGAAATTGATCGACGACGCCTCGGGCATGTAGCGGGCTGGACACGTCACTTCACCGATCGCGCAGCCAAGGGCGAGGATTTGCGCCAGGATCTGATTGTCGAAGACGAAGTCATTTGAGTTCGTTTGCAACGGCAGTCGCTCCAAAAGCTGGCGCGAAAATGCGCGATAGCCAGTGTGATACTCGGAAAGCTTCGCTCCGATGAGAAGATTCTCTACCAGAGTGAGGAATCGGTTGGAGATATATTTCCACCACGGCATGCCGCCGCGCAGCGCGCCTCCGCCCAGAATCCGCGAAGCAAGCACGCATGGATAAAGGCCGCTGACCACCAGAGCTGCCATCGCGGGAATCAGCTGCGGTGTATACTGATAATCGGGGTGAATCATGATGATAATGTCTGCGCCTGCGGCGAGCGCCAGCCGGTAACAAGTCTTTTGATTCCCGCCGTAGCCGCGATTCTCCGGATGCACTTCCACCTGCACGTTTGGCAGGGTGCGCGCGATTGCCACGGTTTCGTCGTGGCTCGCGTCGTCCACAACGATGACTAGATCGACGATACCATGCACCATGACTTCGTCGTAAGTCTGGCGCAATGTGCGCGCGGCGTTATACGCGGGCATCACCACCACAATTTTCTGGCCGTTTAACATCGTCGCAGGGACCTTTTGTTAATTGTCATTCCGAGCGAAGCGAAGAATCTAAGTCCGCATTTGAACCTGCTCCCATGCAGCGACAGACAGAGATGTTTGAAAGCCTGGCCTCATGCCTCGCATTTCGTTGCAGCGCTTCGCTCAACATGACAGAGCCGTTGTGACATGGTGGTAGTCGAATATGTGTTGGACGGCTAACTTGCAAGCCCCATGACGATTTTTTACGACCCGAGTTGTTTGGAATATTCGAGTCCCGGTCATCCGGAACGGCCCGAGCGTACCGCTCGCACTGCGCCACTGCTAAAGGATCGACACCCTGAGTGGGAATGGCGGAAGCCCGCCGCCGCGACGGATGCGCAGTTGCTGCGCGCCCATTCGCGTGAGCATGTCAAAGGCGTCGCAAACGCGCTCGAACATTTTGATCTCGATACGCCATTTTATCCAAACATCGAAATGCACGCACGCCGTTCAGCCGGTGCGGCAATCGAGGCAACCCATTCCGCATTGCGCGGCGAGCCCGCCTTCATTTTGATGCGTCCACCGGGACATCACGCCACGCGAGATCGCGCAATGGGTTTTTGTTATTTCAGCAACGTTGCTGTCGCGGCACTTGACGCGTTGCAAAGCGGCGCTGAAAGCATCGCCATTTGGGATTTCGATGGACATCACGGGAACGGGACCGAGGCGATTGTAGCGCACGACGAGCGAATTCGATTCGCCTCGATTCATCAGTTCCCTGCTTATCCAGGGACTGGAGCGAAATCGTTCGCGAACATCGATAATTATCCAATCGCGCCTTGTACGCCGCGCGAAGGAATGCTCGACATTGCGCGGCGTTCTCTCGATAAGTTGATCGCTTTCGAAGCTGATTTGCTTCTGGTTTCGGCAGGGTTTGACGCCTACGCGCGCGACCCACTGTTGCAACTAACGCTTGAGCGCGCAGACTTCGCGATCATCGGCGAGTGGTTAACCAAAATTGACATTCCGGTGGCAGTCGCTCTTGAGGGCGGATACAGCAATCAATTGCCGGAGCTGATCGACGCCTTTTTAACGGCCTGGCGGCTTTAGCGCCACAGATTCACACAAATCATAATGATTTTCGCTTTATTCGCCGGTCCAACTCTGCCGCCGCGTTTTCGATTTCTGCGTAGCCATATTGTCGCGCTCTGGCTTTCGCTGCGAGCAGCCCGCACTCATGAACATTCTTGAAATCGCCGTATGGAAACTTGTACCTTCGCTTCGTATTCTCTGGGAAACGCCGGTCGATGCCCAGATGCCATTTGGCGTACTGTGCGAATCCATGAAGACGAATAAATTCGTTCTCCTCATCGGGTGACGGACGATGTTTGGTCCACGCGCCTTTGCCATCCGGAACGGCCTGTCCCTCCTTGATAAGCTCAGTAGCGAACGTGAAGGCATTTTCGTTTAATTCGATCCTGTGGTCTGGCTGCGCGAGAACGATGCCGATCGCAAGGAGCACTATGATTAGAACCCAACTAAGACACACAGCTTTTCGAATCGTCGATTTCATTAGCTGTCTGGCGCTTTCTTTGCAGATAGTGAATAATTTGCAGCAAATCGGGCCGTAGCACAGCTTGGTAGTGCACTTGAATGGGGTTCAAGGGGTCGCGGGTTCAAATCCCGCCGGCCCGATCTTCAACTGTAGGGCGCTCTGTGAGCGTCGCTCGTGTCGGCGGCCAGAGACTGCCGCTACAAAATCATGCTTAGTGCCGGAATTGTTGGACTACCGAATGTCGGGAAATCGACGCTTTTCAACGCGGTAACGCGCACATACAAGGCGCCGGCGGAAAACTATCCGTTCTGCACTATCGATCCCAATGTGGGCGTGGTGACCGTGCCCGATCCGCGGCTGGAAGGAGTCGCCGAGATTTCCCGCTCGAAGAAGATCACACCGACGGCAATCGAGTTTGTGGACATCGCCGGCCTCGTGAAAGGCGCGAGCGCCGGCGAAGGGCTTGGGAATCAGTTCCTTCATCATATTCGCGAAGTAGAGGCGGTCGTGCAGGTGGTGCGTTGTTTCGAAAATCCGGACGTTCATCATGTCAGCGCGACGATCGATCCTATCCGCGACATCGAGGTCATAAATACCGAACTCGTGCTCGCTGACGTCGGTTCGTTGCAGAAGCGACGCGACCGGATACAAAAGCAACTGCACGCGGGCGAAAAGACAGCACAGATTGAAAACTCGATCATCGAAAAACTTGTCGTGCATCTCGACCGCGGAAAACCGGCGATTACCGCGACATTGACCCCTGAAGAGAAGGCAATCGCGCGAGGTTTCTTCCTGCTGACGTCAAAGCCAACAATTTTTGCCTGCAATGTGGCGGAATCGGATTTGGCAGCAATTTCCGAGGGCGATTCCGCGAACCCTGCCACGCGATATGTCGATCTTGTTCAGGATTACGCCAACCACCATTTCGCCACTGAAGCAATCGTGATCAGCGCGCAGATCGAGAGCGAGCTTGTCGATCTAACCGAGCAAGAAGCGCTCGAATATTTACGCGGTCTCGGCGTGGAAGACAGCGGTGTGCACGCCCTCATCCGCGCGGTCTATCATCTGCTCGGGTTGCACACGTTTTTTACCACTGGAGAAAAGGAGACGCGCGCCTGGACTATTCACGCTGGCGAGAAGGCGCCAGCTGCTGCGGGAGCGATTCACTCCGATTTTGAGCGTGGGTTTATCGCGGCGGAAACCATTCATTACAACGATCTAGTGGCGGCTGGTTCTTTCCCGAAAGCACGGGAAGCAGGCAATCTGCGCTTAGAAGGCAAAGATTACGAAGTGCGCGACGGCGACGTGATTCTGTTCCGTTTCAATGTGTGATACTAACTCTTTCTCTTCCGCTTCGTCTTAGTCTCAGTCCAAGAGAGCAGATTCAGAGGAAGAGGTAGAGGAAGACCGCGTTAGGGGCCGAGGTATAGAATCCGCCCACAGTTTTCGCAGCTAACAATTTCTTTTCCTGCTTTTACTCGCGACGCTGTCGCGGTCGTCACTTTCATATGGCAGCCGGTGCAAACGCCGTGCTCCACGGCGACGACCGCTGCGTCGCCTTTGCTGTTGAAGAGGCGTTCGAATTGGTCGAGCAAATCGGCGTCGATTTCGGCGGCAAGCGCTTCTCGCTCTTTTTCGAGTTCGTGCTGCTGACTGTCCAAAGCTTTCGATTTGGCGTCGAGATCGGTCAGTTGCCGCGAAATGGTGTCTTTGGTTGCCCGTGCGCTTTTGTCTGCCGCTTCGATTTCTGCTTTGAGCTTGTCTGCCTCGATCATCAGTTCGAGCTCTTCATCCTCGAGCTTTTGGATTTCATTTGTGTACCGCTCAATCTCGTGACCGATCGCCTGAAACTCATCATTTTTGCGGGTTTGATACTGCTGCGTCTTCAGCCGCGAAATGCTTTCGCTGCGCGTGCCTACATCGAGTTCCAGCTTTTTGCGCTCCATCTCAAGCTGACGCGCTTTTTGTTTCAGCGCTTCAACGCCGGCTGCAGTTGCAGCCAGTTGCGACTCGAGATGATCGCGTTCCAGCGGCAGCGTCTTAATCTCAGTTTGGATTTGTCTGATCTTTTGTTGTCGATCTTGGAGAACGAGAAGTTGTTCCAGTTCCGAATGCACGAGCGCTCAACCTATTGATTCGGCGAAGCGGCGTCAATCACTGGGCAGCAGACGGCAGTTGATTTAACGCTTCGAGCACCTGCTCCGGCCGCGCACGGACGGCGATGTTCTCGGTGAGATTCACCCAGCGAACCACGCCATTTGAATCGATGAGAAACTCAGCTGGGCGTGCGATATCCGCGGCTTTGGGTCCTGCGCCGGCATGCAGCACATCATATCGGCGAATGACCTCAGCCTTCGGATCAGAAAGAAGCGGAAATTTGTAGCCGAGCTTTTCGGACTGTCGCTGATTAGTCTCGGGCGGGTCAACGCTGATCCCGACCACACGTACCCCGCGCGCGTCGAATTCCGCAAGCCGCTGCTGGAAACTCCGCAACTCGGAGTTACAGAGTGGTCACCAAAAACCACGATAGAAAATCAGCACGACAGCTCTCGAGCCAGAAAGTAAATCGCCGAGACCGACGGGGTTTCCACTTTGATCTAATAGTATGAAGTCCGGCACCTTTTGCCCAACGCGCGGCGCGCCACTCGAAGCGGGAACCTGTCGCAACGCATAAAAGATTTCGTAACAGAAAAACGCAAAGAATAAGAATGCTATTGCGGTGAAGATCGAACCAAAAACCTTGCCGCGATAACGTTGCGGCCGACCAAACGCGCGAAACAAGCCACCGATTAACAACGCGGCACCGATTCCAAAGAGCAAAAAATTCGCCCATGGAAAATCGCGAGTGATTGGAAATTGGGCGAAGAACTGGTACGAGAACAATCCTCCGATCGCGACAACAAAGCCGATCCAGATCGGCCAGTTCCACTTACGTTTCATGTCGATCTTGCCGAGCCCATTCGCAAGATCCAGCGATAGAGAGCAAACACGATCACCGCGAACGCCACCCCGCCAATGATAATCCCAGCTGTTTCGTAAGCCGGACCCACCACCGACAGCGGGAAATCCTTGCCCGAAAACACCACAATTGCCGATATGACGACACCGATGATACCCTCACCGACGATCAAGCCTGACGCCAGCAAAACGCCGAGCTGCTTTGTTGCTTCCGGTTTCGGCGTGCGATCGGCACGTCTGTCGAAAAGCCATCCGACGATTGCTCCAACCACGATCATCAGCGTGCTTTGCGTCGGCAGATAAATTCCCAGACCAACCGCGAGCGGTGGAACCCGCATATGTTTCGTAGTGCGGGCAAGAATTTCATCCAACAAAATAATTCCGACACCGATCGCCGCGCCCATTCGAATCAGACTCCAATCGATATCAGCTGCGATCACGCCCTTTGCCAAAGACGAGATCAAGCCTGCCTGCGGTGCCGGAAGGGGATTTGGACGTGCCTCAGCCCCGGGCGCGCCGACAAAACCGTAAGCTTGATTGACCAGGTCCAGAATTGGCGGAATAACGAACGCGCCCGCGACCACGCCAATCACGAGCGCCAATTGTTGCTTCCACGGTGTCGCATCGACCAGTTGACCGGTTTTGAGATCCTGAAGGTTGTTGTTCGCGATCGCGGCAACGTTAAAGACCACCGCGGTCGTGAAAAGCGCAAAAGCAATCAATGCTTTGCTTGTCTCGGGACCGACGTACGGCTTGACGCCAAGCACGAGCAATAACGCCGCGCCAATCACCACGAGAATTCCGATACCGGAAAGCGGGCTGTTCGAGGAACCAATGAGTCCTGCCATGTATCCGCAAACCGCTGAGACGAAGAAACTCATCAACACGATGTAAACGACACCGCCGATGATGAGCGTCGGCAGATGCGCGCCGAGGCCGCTTTGGTTTCCGAAAAATCCGAGGAGCCAGCCAATGGGCAACATGCAGGCCAATGTCGAAAGACCAACAATGCCGATCGGGATATCGCGTTCGGTGATCGGAAGCGTATCGGCCTGGCCGGCTTTGCGCGCACGAGACGCAGCC
>JBKOYE010000184.1:0-12156 GCA_046725275.1 Verrucomicrobiota bacterium | reverse complement strand
TCGTGTTCGGCGGGAATCCGCGATACGACACGCCCGCGGATTTCAATTTCGTCGACGCATTCGAGAAAGTGAAGCTGCGGGTTCATCACGGCCTGCATTTCAACGAAACGTCGCGCCATTCGCACTGGCATATCCCGGCTGCGCATTTTCTCGAATGGTGGAGTGATACGCGCGCGTTCGACGGCGCGATTTCGATCGTGCAGCCGCTGATCGAGCCGATGTACGCGGGAGTTTCGGCGCACGAAATTCTCGAGGCGATCACAGAACGCTCACCGCGGACCGCGTACGAAATCGTGCACAGCTACTGGAGCGGCCCGCAGCCCGCGCCGGACTTCGAAGCAAAATGGCGGCGCGCCTTGAGCGATGGCGTCGTTACGAAATTAGAGCTGCCATCGTTTCAATCCGAGCAGGCAAATCTGTTCGCCTTTCCCCTTGCTAAAGCGGAGAGGAACGAGGTGAGGGGATCCACACTCGAGATTCTTTTCCGACCGGACGTCAGTGTCCGCGACGGCCGCTATGCAAACAACGGATGGCTCCAGGAATTGCCACGCAGATTTTCGTCGCTCACCTGGGACAACGCCGCCCTCATCAGCCCGCAATTGGCAAAAAGCGCAGGCTTGAAGAACGGCGACGTGGTCGAGCTGACATTTCGCGACCGCAAACTACGCGTACCCGTCTGGATTCAACCCGGCCAGGCGAAAAATTCCGTGATGCTTCCGCTAGGGTATGGGCGCGAAATAGTTGGCCGTGTAGGGCGCAAAGTCGGATTTAACGCCTACGCGTTGCGCACATCGGATGCGTTGTGGTTTGGCGACGGCCTAACGATTCACAAGACGGGCGATCGGCAGTGGCTCGTCACGACGCAGCATCATCACGATGTTAAAGGCCGCGGGATTTTGCACGACGGCACGCTCGCCGGATTTCTCGCAGACCCGCATTACGGGCAAAAACGGGAGGTGCTTCCGCCAAAGGATTACACGCTCTATGACCCGTCGGAATTTCCATACAAAGGCTACAAATGGGGCATGGTGGTCGATCTCAACATGTGCATCGGCTGCCAGGCCTGCACCATCGCCTGCCAAGCGGAAAACAATATTCCGGTCGTCGGCAAACAACAGGTCAGCGTTCACCGCGAGATGCATTGGATTCGCGTCAGCACGTTCTACTCCGGCCAGGAGGAAAATCCCAGCATCACGCATCAGCCGGTGCCGTGCATGCATTGCGAGAACGCTCCGTGCGAACTGGTCTGTCCGGTCGCCGCCACAGCCCATGACAATGAGGGATTGAATTTGCAGATCTACAATCGCTGTGTCGGCACGCGTTACTGCTCGAACAACTGCCCATACAAAGTCAGGCGTTTCAATTTTCTCGAATACAATGGCCGACTCAGCCCGAGCGAAAAACTGGTAAAGAACCCCGACGTGACTGTGCGCTCGCGCGGCGTAATGGAGAAATGCACGTATTGCATCCAGCGCATTAACGCGGCCCGGATTAGGGCCGAGCTCGAGCGGCGCAAAATCCGTGACGGCGAGATTGTCCCGGCGTGCGCGCAGGTTTGCCCCGTGGAAGCGATTACTTTCGGGGACATGAACGATCCGCGTAGCCGCCTCATGCGATTGAAACGATCGTCGCTGAATTACTGGATGCTCGGCGAACTGAACACGCAGCCGCGCACAAGTTATCTCGCGAAGCTGCGCAATCTCAATTCGGAATTGAAAACGTAATGAGCGATCCGGAACTTAAATCCACCACTTTCGTTTCGCCCGTATCGCCACTTGGATACCCTACGAATCTGCTCGCCCCGGGGCAGACGTACGCCAGCGTCAATAAAACAATCGCCGACATTCCACTGAAACCTGCGCCAGGACCATGGTGGGTGGGTTTCATCATCTCCTTTTTGTTGCTGATGATGTTTTTGGTCGCGGTGACGTGGCTGTTCGTCAGAGGCGTCGGCATCTGGGGCGTCAACATTCCGGTCGCATGGGGGTTCGCGATCGTGAATTTCGTCTGGTGGGTGGGAATTGCTCACGCTGGAACGTTTATCTCCGCGATTTTGCTTTTGTTGTTCCAGCCGTGGCGCACGGCGATCAACCGTTTTACCGAAGCGATGACGCTGTTTGCTGTGGTCTGCGCGGGTCTGATGCCGTTGCTCCACCTCGGCCGGCCATGGGTTTTTTACTGGCTCTTACCGTATCCCGACACGATGCGGCTGTGGCCGCAATTCCGTAGTCCACTCGTCTGGGACATTTTTGCAGTCGGGACGTACTTCATCATCTCAGTCTTGTTTTGGTATCTCGGCCTCGTCCCTGATCTGGCAACCGTCCGCGATCGCACGAAAAAACTGTGGCAGAAAAAAGTGTATGGGTTCTTCGCGTTAGGCTGGCGCAATTCCGCTGCACACTGGCAACGGCATCAGATCGCGTACTTGCTGTTGGCCGGGCTGGCGACGCCGCTCGTGCTCTCGGTGCATAGCGTGGTCAGTTTCGATTTTTCGGTCGCAATCGTTCCCGGCTGGCACTCGACGATTTTCCCGCCGTACTTCGTCGCCGGGGCGATTTATTCCGGGTTTGCAATGTCTCTGAACATCGTCATTCCGGTGCGCAAGATCTATCATTTGGAGCACCTGATCACGGAGCGCTACCTCAACAACATGGCCAATATCATGTTGGTCACGGGAATGATCGTTGCGTACGGCTATTTCATCGAAGCGCTGATGGCGTGGTACAGCGGGGACATCTTTGAAATCTACATGATGACCAACCGCGCGTTTGGTCCGTACGGCTGGGTGTTCTGGCTGCTGATGCTTTGCAATGTGCTCGTGCCGCAAACGCTCTGGGCCCCGCGTATCCGGCGCAACCCGGTGCTACTTTTCATCGTGGCGCTCTTCATCAATGCGGGCATGTGGATTGAGCGGTTCGTCATTGTGATCACAAGTCTGCATCGCGATTATCCGCCGGCGATGTGGGCGATGTTTTATCCCACCATATGGGATTGGATGACGCTCTTCGGCAGCGTCGGCTTGTTTCTCACGCTGCAATTCCTCTTCATGAAATTCGTGCCAATGATTTCGATTTCGGAAACGCGTGAATTGGTCGCCCAACCAGATAAAGCCACGGCTCTATGAACGCGACCTACGGATTGCTGGCGGAATTTTCGACGCAGGACGAACTGATGCGGGCAGCGGAAAAAGCCTACGCCGCGGGCTTTCGTAAAATAGACGGCTATGCGGCTTTCCCTGTCGAAGGATTAGCCGAGGCGCTCGGCAAAAAGAATCGGCTTCCGCTGCTCGTTTTGATTGGAGGCATAATCGGCGGCGTCGGCGCGTACTTCATGGAGTGGTATGCCAACGCAATCAGTTATCCGATCAATATCGGGGGTCGTCCGATTCACAGTTGGCCCGCATTCATCCCGATCACGTTCGAATTAACCGTGCTTTGCGCGGGACTGACTGCGTTCTTCGGGTCGCTTGCATTGAATGGTCTTCCGCGTCCCTATCACCCGCTCTTTCACATTCGCGAATTCGATCGCGCGTCACAAGACCGGTTCTTTTTGTGTATCGAAACGAAGGACCCAAAATTTCATCCCAACCAGACGCGCGCCTTCTTGCAGGGGCTCAATCCGATTTCCATAACGGAGGTGCCGGAATGAATCGAGGCGAAACCGGTAGGGCGCGACCGCCGGGCGCGCCGGGGCGTCCACAACGCAAAAAGCTACCGCACGAACGACCGCTCTGGCTACGTCCACAAGACGAAATCTTCTTCATCACGGTGTGTTGCGAACCGCACGGGAAGAATCAGCTCTGCTATCCGAAAGTTGCCCGCGCCATTTTTGATTCTGTCGAATTCCGGAACCAAAACAACATTTCGTATGCGCGCCTCGTCTGTTTAATGCCGGATCATTTACACGCGCTCATCTCGTTTCCGTACGAGCGCCCGATGAAACAAATCATCGCCGATTGGAAACGATTTTTGGCCACGAAACTTAAGATCGAGTGGCAACGCGATTTCTTCGATCACCGTTTGCGGAGGGATGAAAGCTACAGGGAAAAAGCGGACTACATCCGCGCAAATCCCGTACGGGCGGGGTTAATCGCAGCGTCAGAAGATTGGCCTTATTTTTGGCAGGCCGATCCGCAAAAACAGGATGCGATTCGTGAGGGCCGAGCGCTGCGTGGCGGCGCGCCCGGCGGTCGCGCCCTACCATTGCTGCTCGCGATCGCACTGCTGTTCGCCGCTTGTCGCCCTGACATGCAGAACCAGCCAAAGGCGAAGCCGCTTTCTGAAAGCGATTTTTTCTCGAATCAAGCGAACGCGCGGCCGATTCCGCCGCACACGGTCGAGCGCGGCGGCGCCCGAGAGAATGCTGCATTTTACACTGGCCTGACGAACGGGACTTACATCACGCAACTTCCGGTCGCATTGACGCCGGAACTGCTTGCCCGCGGCCGCGAACGCTTCGACGCAATCTGCGCCGGATGCCACGACTCCACCGGCAGCGGGAACGGCATGGTGGCGCAACGCGGGTTTCCGCAGCCGCCGTCATTTCACGTCGCTCGCCTGCACAACGCGCCCATCGGTCATTTCTTCGACGTCATCACAAATGGCTACGGTGTTATGTACTCTTACGCCACTCAGGTCGAGCCGGAGGACCGCTGGGCCATCGCTGCTTACATCCGCGCGTTGCAACTTAGCCACAACATCAAAGCGTCTGAGCTCACGCCGGCTGAGCAACAAAAACTGGAGAACGGGCAATGATCTCCATCGTCACCGGCTGGGCTGATCGCGCGAAAGTCATTTCGTGGAGCGCGGGCGTTCTCGGGCTGGCCGGATGCGTTGCGGGCTGGATTCTTGCATCAGGTGACTTCTTTGTCGCATATCTCTTCGCTCATTTCTTCTTTCTCGGGCTTTCGCTTGGCTCGCTCGCGTTGCTGATGATCCATCATCTCACCAGCGGCTACTGGGGCTACAGCGTACGGCGCTTCTTAGAATCGGCGGTTGCTAATTTACCTTTGCTGGCAGTTTTGTTTGTGCCGGTCTTTTTTGGGCTGCCGCAACTTTATCCGTGGAAAAATCCTTCCATCATCGCGGCCGACGAAATTCTACGCAGCAGGCTGTATTACTTGAACACGCCCGGCTACATCATCCGCAGCGTCGTGGTGTTCGCGATCTGGATCGTCATGGCGCGGCTTCTTTTGAAATGGTCCGCTGAGCAGGACGCGACCACCTCAGTTGAACCGACGCGTAAAATGCGGACCCTCAGCGGCCCCGGGCTGGTCATTTACCCAATGACAATGACCTTTGCCGCGTTGGATTGGTTGATGTCGCTCGAGAAGGATTGGTACTCGACCATGTTCGCCGTCATGATCTGCATCGGGCAAATGCTGGGCGCCCTGGCGTTCGTGATTTTGCTCCTTTCTGGCGTCGCGGGCTCCAGACAACTCGGTCCGATCATCTCGAAAGAGGAGACGTTTCATAAGATTGGGAACCTGCTTCTCGCATTCACGATGCTGTGGGCCTACCTCGAATTTGGACAACTGCTGATTACCTGGTCTGGAAATTTGCCGCACGAGATTTCGTGGTACCTCAATCGCGTCGCCGACGGCTGGCGCTGGGTTTGCGTGTTCCTATTCCTCTTTAACTTCTTCATTCCATTTTTTTTGCTGCTGATGCGTCCTGTAAAACGGCGAGCGCAGACGCTGGCCAGTGTAGCGGGATGCATCCTAATCGCGCATATCGTTGATGTGTGGTGGACGATTGCGCCCAGCCTGCACCCGCAACATCTCTATTTCAGTTGGTGGGCGGTCGTCACATTCGTTGGTATCGGCGGAATTTGGTCAGCGGTGTTTTTGAGAAACCTTGAGCGAAGACGTGTCGTGCCGCTGAATGACCCGCGGTTCGCGGTCGCTGTTCCGACATGAACGCAACCACCGAGAGCGAGGGTCACGAGCGAAAAGACGTGGATGTTCCCGCGTTATTTACGGTCGCGTTTCTTTTGCTGTTGTCGTGTATCGCGATTTTCATCGTCGTCACATTAATGATGCGTTACTTCAAGGTGCACGAACCGGCGGTAACGGCCGGCCGGGCCAACATTCCCCTCACGCGCGCGCGGGAATTTCCACAACCAAGACTGCTGGTGACACCAGGGGCAAGTCTTGCAGAGCTAAGGGCCGCGGAGGAGGCCGATCTTAACTCCTACGGCTGGGTTGATCGGAAGGCAGGAATTGCGCGCATACCGATCGATCGTGCGATGCAGTTGCTTCTGGAACGTGGTCTGCCTGACGTTGGCGCAGACCAGACGCCTCTCAGTCTCATGCAGTCGCGTCCATCCGAAACCGCCAGCCCGCCCCGCCTCCAAATGCCTAACGAACGATGAAAATCATCATTGTTTCACTTGGAATCATTGTCGCACTGGTTACGCCGACGCATGCGCTTACGCCCGGCGATCTCAGCCGCGTAACGTTCGAGCAGCATCCGGGCAAGCAACTCTCGCGCGATCTCATCTTTCGCGACGAAAATGGTCAGCGATTCCGCTTCGGCGATCAGGCCACGAAACAACCGACACTTCTCGTGCCCGGTTACTACCGTTGCCCGATGCTCTGCCCGCTGATCAACGACGGTTTGATCCAGGCGTTGCAAGAACTGCGAATGAGCGTCGGCCGCGATTTTCAGGTTGTGGACTTTAGCGTCGATCCCGGAGATACGCCGGAAGACGCCGCGCGGAAAAAATCGGAATACGTACGGCGCTACGGCCGGCCCGACGCACCCGAGGGATGGCGTTGCGTTGTCGGTGACCAACGGTCAATTTCGCGATTGGCTGACGAACTCGGTTTCCGTTATGCCTATGATGCCGAGACGAAACAGTACGCTCACCCGAGTGGCGTTATTGTGCTAACAGCCGAGGCCAAAATTTCGCGTTACATCTTTGGCGCGACTTTCGACGCGCGCGAATTACACGACGCACTGGTCGCGGCAAGAAGCGGCGAATCGACGTCGACGCTCTCGAAGCTTTTCCTGCTCTGTTATCACTATAATCCGATCACCGGAAAATACGGTGGCTTGATCATGTCGATCACGCGGATCGCGGGAATCGCGACCGTTCTGGCGATTGGGTTTTCAATCATCTATTTCACGCGACGAACCCGTCCGGTCTGACTTCGCCATGGATCAGTTCCGTCTGTTCCCACCGCAAGCTTCGAGCATGTCCCACGAGGTTGACGCGTTGTTCTTTGCGCTCACCGTCGTGTCGCTCCTCTTCCTGGCGGTCATTTTTCTACCGATCATTTTTTTCGCGGTAAAATATCGGCGCGGCTCGAAGGCCGACCGTTCCCATCCAAGCACGGGTTCGCTTTGGCTCGAGGGCGGCTGGACGATGAGCGCAATCGTGCTCGGGTTGGGTCTCTTTTCATGGGGTGCGCTGACGTATTTCCGGCTCGAGCGCCGCCCGGCCAACGCAATCGAGGTCCAGGTCGTCGGTAAACAGTGGATGTGGGAATTGCAGCACGCCGAGGGCAAACGTGAGATCGACGAATTGCATGTGCCGGTGAATCGCACAGTCGTGCTGAACATGACCTCGCAGGATGTGATCCACAGTTTTTTCGTTCCGGCGTTTCGGGTGAAACAGGATGTAGTTCCCGGAAAGTATACCAGCGAATGGTTCAAGGCTACGAAACCGGGTGAGTATCATTTGTTTTGTGCAGAGTATTGCGGGACGCAGCATTCGGGAATGATCGGCCGCGTGGTGGTGATGGAACCGCGCGCGTACGAAGAATGGCTAAAATCAGGAGAGCAGGCCGAATCGATCGTGCTTGCCGGCCAGCGACTTTTTCGCGATCGCGGGTGCAGCGGTTGTCACTCGCCGAATTCGAAATTTCACGCGCCGCTGCTGGAAGGACTTTATCGCAAACCAGTTCCACTTTCTGACGGCACAATGGCCAGCGCTGACGACCAATATCTGCGCGATTCAATATTGCAGCCGGCCAAACAAATCACCGCTGGTTACGACAACATCATGCCGAGTTTCGCCGGGCACTTGAGGGAACAAGAAATCATGCAGCTGATCGCTTATCTGAAAGTCATCGGCCAACAGGAGCCGCCGCCGAGATGACGCGTGTCATCGAAATCCCATGATTAGCGCGACTGAGATCGACATTAAGACCGAGGGCGAGATTGCGCCGGCGAATTATCTGAGCGACCACTCGGTGCGCTCGTGGTTGCTTACGACCGATCATAAACGGATCGGGATTCTCTATCTTTGCACGATTATCATCTTCTTTTTCATCGCCAGTGTGGCGGCAGCGATGATGCGTATCGAACTGCTTACGCCGCACGGCGACATGGTAACGTCCGAAACGTACAACAAACTTTTCACCATCCACGGCGTGTTGATGATCTGGTTTTTCCTGATCCCGTCGATCCCGACCGTGCTGGGCAATTTTGTTTTGCCGATGATGATCGGCGCGCGTGATGTGGCCTTTCCCAAACTAAATCTGATGAGTTGGTACGTCTTCATCGCCGGCGGCGCGATGGCGCTCTGGTCGCTATTTCGCGGCGGCGTGGACACTGGCTGGACATTTTACACGCCTTACAGCACCACCTACGCAAACACGCATGTGATCTCGATGGCGGTGGGCGTTTTCATTGTCGGCTTCTCCAGCATCATCACCGGCATGAACTTCATGGTTACGACCCACACAATGCGCGCGCCGGGACTGACATGGTTTCGCTTGCCGTTATTTGTGTGGGCGCTGTACGCGACGAGCCTGATTATGGTGCTGGCCACGCCAGTATTGGCCATCACCCTCGCGCTCATCTCAGTGGAACGTTTCTGGGGCGTAGGCATTTTCGATCCAAAACTCGGCGGCGACCCGATTCTCTTTCAGCATCTCTTTTGGTTCTATTCGCATCCGGCCGTCTACATCATGATTCTGCCGGGCATGGGCGTGGTGAGCGAACTGATCACCTGCTTCTCGCGAAAACAGGTTTTTGGCTACCCTTGGATCGCGTGCTCGAGCATGGCCATTGCCGTGCTCGGGTTCATGGTCTGGGGCCATCACATGTTTGTCTCCAGCCAATCGATCTACGCCGGAATGATTTTCTCGATCCTCAGTTTTCTGGTGGCAGTCCCCTCGGGGATCAAGGTTTTTAATTGGACGGCGACGATGCACAAGGGCTCGATCCATTTCACTACCCCGATGCTTTATGCGCTGGGATTTATCGGACTGTTCACCATCGGCGGGTTGACCGGACTATTTCTCGCCGCGCTTTCAGTTGATGTTCACGTGACTGACACCTATTTCGTGGTGGCGCATTTCCACTACATCATGGTGGGAGGAATGGTGACCGCGTTCATGGGCGGACTGCACTATTGGTGGCCAAAGATGACCGGTCGTTTGTATCCTGAGATCTGGGGAAAGCTCGCGGCGCTGGCCACGTTTCTCGGATTTAATCTGACATTCTTCCCACAGTTCGTGATGGGCTATCTGGGCATGCCTCGGCGCTATCACGCATATCCGCCGGAGTTTCAGGTTTTTAATGTTCTCTCAACGGCGGGGGCGACGATACTGGGCGTCGGATACTTGCTGCCGTTCATCTATTTCATCTGGTCGTTCAAGCGCGGCCGCGCCGCGGGACCGAACCCGTGGCGTGCGACCGGTCTCGAATGGCAGACATCCTCGCCGCCGCCAACGGACAATTTCGAAAAGACGCCGGCAATGACCGGGCCGCCATACATGTATTCACCCGAAAAAGATGCCGATCTCCACCTTGCCAGTATCTGAGCAGGCAACCGTCTACGAGCAGTTCGACGACATCGAACAGCAACGCGAGGCGGCAAAGCTCGGTATGTGGATTTTCCTTGCGACGGAAGTGCTATTTTTCGGCGGATTATTTCTCAGTTATGCGATTTATCGCTTCACATATGGCCACGTCTTTGTCGAAACCAGTCGCAAGCTGGACGTGTTTCTCGGCGGAACGAACACGGCCGTGCTACTGGTCAGCAGTCTGCTGATGGCGCTCGCGGTGCGCGCGGCCAAGCTGGATCAAACGCGCATGCTGACCGGCTTACTACTCGGCACTGCCTTGCTCGGTTGTGTGTTCATGTCGATCAAAGCGGTCGAGTACCACACTGACTACGTGGAACATTTGGTTCCCGGAAAGCACTTTGAATGGCATGGCGCCGATCCGCAGAACGCCGAATTATTTTTCTGGATTTACTTTGCAATGACCGGTCTGCACGCGATCCATGTTACAGTCGGCATCGGCGTCATCCTCGTCCTGGCGCTGCTTGCCTGGCTTGGAAAATTTTCGCACGGCAATCATAACACAGTCGAAATCGCCGGTCTGTATTGGCATTTCGTCGATATCGTTTGGGTGTTCTTGTTTCCACTTTTGTATCTCGTGGGCCACCGCTGATGGAAGACGTTGTCCAACCGAAAGTTTATGTGCGAACCTGCATCGCGTTGCTGGTACTGCTCGCGGCGACGTGGGTGATTGCCTATATCGATCTTGGGCCGTTCAATCTGATTACGGCGCTCGCCATCGCAATCACCAAAGCCATCATGATTGCGCTTTTCTTTATGCACATAAAGGGAAGCAGCCGGGTGTTACATCTGGCCGCGGTCGCCGGCGTAACATGGCTACTGATCCTGATTTCTCTGACGCTCAGCGATTATTTCAGTCGCGGCTGGGTGCCGTTGGGTCACTAGCGCGACAGCTAAACGCATCGCTGCGATTTTTCTTAAAGCCAAAATTGTCAGCCAGCGCGAAATCTGATGAGATGATCTCGATGCTTCACTGGCTTTCGAAATGGCCGCTGGTTCGGCAGATCCGCAAACGCAAGGACGGGACAGGTCTCGAGGCGATGTCGGAGAAGACGCGGGCCATGCACGCGCGCACTGATGGCGCGCAGGTGGCGCGTTCGATTTGCCCTTATTGCGGAGTCGGGTGCAGCCAGCTGATTTATCACAAAAATGGACAATTGATTTCGATTGAGGGCGACCCGGAAAGTCCGATCAGCCAGGGGAATCTTTGTCCAAAAGGCGCGGCATCCTATCAGTTGCTTACACATTCGCGGCGCGAAACAAAGGTCAAGTATCGCGCGCCGCGCGCAAGACAATGGACAGAAATGTCGCTTGATCGAGCAATGGACATGGTCGCCGAGCGGGTGTGGGAATCACGTAAGCGCGCGTTCGTGCACAAACAAAACGGAGCGACGATTAATCACACGACCGCGATCTGCCATCTCGGCGGCGCGACGCTCGACAACGAGGAAAATTATCTCATTAAAAAACTGTTCACCGGAGGCCTGGGCATGGTCTGCGTGTCCAACCAGGCCCGGATATGACATAGCAGCACGGTGCCCGGTCTGGGCACCTCCTTCGGCCGGGGCGGAGCTACGACCGCGCAACAAGATCTCGCTAACGCCGATTGCATCTTAATTGAAGGCTCATCCATGGCCGAGGCACATCCGGTCGGTTTTCGCTGGGTCATGAAAGCGAAGGAGCGCGGCGCGACGATTATCCACGTTGATCCGCGATTTTCACGTACCAGCGCGCTCGCGAATATCTGGGTGCCGATCCGCGCCGGAAGCGACATCGTTTTTCTCGGCGGGCTCATCAGACATATCATCGAGAACAATCTGTTCTTTCACGAGTACGTTGTTCATTACACAAATGCCTCTTGCATTTTGCGAGATGACTACCTGGACCCGGAAGATACCGGTGATGGCCTCTTCTCAGGCTGGAACGAAGAGACGCGCCGTTACGCGATGCAGAGCTGGCAATACAAAGGCGAAGGCCTCAGTTTTCCGCAGCGCGATCTCACATTGCAAGATCCTCAGTGTGTTTTCCAAAAACTGAGACGGCACTTCGCGCGATACACGCCGGAAATGATCGAGAAGGTCTGTGGCATCCCTCCGGCGCTGTTTTACAAGGTTGCCAACGAGCTTGTCACGGCATCGGGACCAGAGAAAACGGCGGCAATTTGTTATGCGGTCGGCTGGACTCAGCACTCAAAGGGTGTGCAGATCATCCGCACAGCCTCGATCCTGCAGTTGTTGTTAGGCAACATCGGCCGGCCCGGCGGAGGTATTTTAGCGTTGCGCGGTCACGCTTCGATCCAGGGCTCGACCGATATCCCGACGCTTTACGACATTTTGCCC
>JBKOYE010000079.1:0-6705 GCA_046725275.1 Verrucomicrobiota bacterium | reverse complement strand
CTATCAGGGTCGAGCCATGAGTTCAGGTTAGCCAGTTCCTTATCTGTAAGCTTGCTCAAACCAGTATCCTGTAGATCATCCTGGGTCATCAACTGCTCGATCAATTTACCCTTTTCAAATGTTAGCTGGATCAGTTTTTCGTCGCTAATAGGTCTTACCCTCATAATGAAAAGAGCATCAGCTTCGGCAGGAATTCTTTTGGGCTGATCTTTCTTCTTCATTACTTTCCTTTTTGGGTTGAGGTGGCAGGGAAAATCTTGCGAGCGCGTGCAAAACACGTCAAGAGAATTGTATTGCAATGGAAGTTCCTAGTGCGGTTTACTGATCAACGAACCCCTTACTGTTGCGGATAGAACTTGGAGGTATCTATGCCAGCCAACTTCTCAAACGACAAAAGCATCAAACTGAGCGTGACCGTGAAATCCCGCCTCGAAGACAAATACGCCCCAGCGGACCTTCAGTTGATTAATGAGAAGGTTAAAGAGTGGATTGCGGCAGATGACAAACGGGGTATAACCACTGTGCACGTCCACGTGGATGATGCCAAGGAAATGGATGACCTTGGCGCGGCGCCGGTTTCAGGAGAAGCTACCGCTGAGAAAATCAAACAGGCCATCGAGGATCTATGGGTCTCCGACAAGCTTCCGTCTACGCCGCACTACCTCGTCCTCTTCGGAGCCGAGGATATCGTCCCCATGTTCCCGGTTCCCAACCCATCGTATGATCCGAGTGGAATAGACACTGATCAAACCGTGCCCAGCGACAATCCTTACGCCACGCCTTTGAATTTTGATCCCTTGGACCCGACAAACTCATACCTAATTCCGCAGCGGGCAATCGGTCGCATCCCCGATATGGTATCTGATTCTCAGGAATCCCACCACAAGGGTGATCCAGCATGGGTCGTCCAGTACCTTGACACCGCTATCGAATGGGAACCGAAAGAGAAGAGGGATTACAAAGATCCGTACGCCATTTGTACCGCCGAAGCCAGGTTCGCAGGCAATGAGTTCATGCAAAAAACTTTTGACGACCCCGGCTTACGTCCTTTTATCTGCCCTACGGATTCTGACGCCGTCGATTCACCCACTGCCCGCGACCACCTCTCGGCTGGACTGCACATCATTAAGTGCCATGGCAACAAGAAGGACCCAACGTTCTGGGGATTCTCGGTACTCGACCAACGCAAGAAAGAACATCCGTGTGCCGCAATAACCAGCGCATCGTTGACAGCGCTCCTCAAATCTTCCGCAGTGGTCGCTTCAATGTGCTGTTACGGTGCACAAATCTTTTCACCTTCCGATCCAAATGCCAGGTCTCGCGGGGAGTGGCCGCTGGCGAGCACTTATCTGCGCAACGGCGCCCTCGGCTTCGTTGGTTCCACCATGATGGCGTGGGTTGGTCGTTCGCAGATGGGCGCTGCCGACTGGATTGTCCAGAGCTACTTGAAAAACGTTTTGGGGGGGGAGTCCCTTGGCAATGCTTTTCTCGCGTCTAAGCAGGATTACCGTAGCCACTACAGTGTGAAGGACGACATATTATCCGAAGAAGAGGAAAAGACTCTCATCGAGTATGTTTTGCTCGGCGATCCGTCAATTCATCCAGTGCTTAGCTCGCAAAGTTCCCCGGGTCTACTTGCCGTTCAAAAGCGTTGGCGGCGGCGGGACGCCCGTGAAAAGCTGGCCAAGGGAATCCGCGAGTGCCTTCCGATCCGATTGGACGGCCAGCCCGAAGACAAGAAAATGGCCAAGGAGGTGTTTAAGAGTGCCAAAGAAGAGATCGCAAAAACGAAACAGGGCGTCAAGAACCTCAGCAAGTTTGGGATCAAAGCGACCGCGGTCCAAGTGAAAAGAGTAGATGCGCCCTTGCCCAAGTCGTCAGGAATGCGCCAATCGTTAGAATACTACTGGCGTGGAAAGCGCGATCGCGGTGGGCAAACGCAATTCTGTGTGCTAAAAGCGGAAACTGACCGAGACGGCAAGCTTGTGCCGGGCAGCACGATGCTGACCTACAGCAGTTAATGGCAGCAAAGCGCAGCGGCGCGGGCTGGTTGCGTCATAGGTTCTTCACTCGTCTGCTCTAGTTTCAGCTGATCCTTTGACCGGATCCTTCTACTTGATTTTTCGTTGAAGCCTTCGGCGCCTGGTTCCATCCGCGCCTGAGCTGCGTCGTCAGCGCGAAACATTCCGAAATTTTTGCCACGCCGGTTCACAGCTTCCGAAGGAACAGGAAATGAATAATCCGATTCAAAACGAAGCTGACTTCAAAGAGCTCAAGTCTGAGAAGGGCTTCAGTTCCACCAAAGGCGCCGAAACGAACGAGGAAACAAGGATGTCTATCAAAGATTCTGATACGCTGCTTAGCCTGATTGTCCTTCTGCTTGCATGCCTAGGGCTCTTAGCCCTCGCACATGTATTTGTGTAGTAGCTGAACCAAAACAACATCACGGGGATCTCTCCGTTACTTGCATAGATCGCTCTAACTAGCCGTCCCGAAATTGCGTGACTGCGTTTTTGCTTTTTACCCGCCTTCATGCGCGCAGTCCGGGCGCTGTCTTGCACCACGCATGACCTCGTTAGGCCCCTAAACCACGACTGCCGCATTATGTCTGCCACGCCGAAGAAAAGTTTCCGAAGGAACGGGCATGAAAACAATTTGCCTGGTTCCGGAAAGATATCTCGTTGCAGCGTCTTTGATGATCGCCGGCGTGTTACTAGCCTGTTATAGCGCTCGCGCGAACTCGCGCCGCGGCGGAATGCAGAACGGTGTTGCCATAGCCGCCGTTGCGCCCGCGGAGCGCGACAGGGATCCAGAATATCTCGCAAAGCGTCGTGAATTCGCGAAACGATTCTTTGGGACAGGGCCGGAAGGCGTGTCGCCCACGGCCTACATGGAAGGTCTGACCCTGGCACGTGCATTGCCTGCAAGCCCGCTTATGGAAAACCGGAGATTCACGCCGTTCGAAACGCTGGAAAGAGAGCCATCGTGGTGGCAGTTGCTGCCGATTCATCCCATCGAGAACAGTTATGGCGGCAAAGCAGGCGCAATGGTCCATACGCTGGCGGTCGACCCATTCAACGCCAATATTGTTTATACAGGAAGTTTCGGCGGACTGGCCAAAACAACCGACGCCGGCTCCACCTGGCGATATTTGTCCGACGCGTGGATTTCGCAGAGTGTCAGCGCCATCGCTGTCGATCCTAATTTGGCCGACGCAGTCTACGCAGGCACGGGCAGAGAGGATTACGGACCTTATAGCGTCGGCCTCTACCGATCGTTCGATGGAGGAGTAACCTGGAGTCGCCCGTTGGGAAGCGGTCACTTTGCCGGAACGTACGTGAGAGCGATTGCCATCGATCCGAATGCGTCGGGTTCGGAGTTGACCACGACATTGTACGTAGGCAGCACCTCGGGGTTGTGGCGCTCGACTGATAGCGGCACGAGTTGGACGCAAAAGCGCCAGAGAGGAAGTTACGATGTTGCCATCGATGCCTCTAGCTTTCCATCGACGCTTTACGTTACCGATGATGGCGGTACGTATAGGAGCACTGATTCAGGCAGCTCGTGGACTAAGATCCATGACGTCCTTCTGCGCTCGCACAATCGGCTAAGCGTGGTGAAGCCCACATTGCTTCGACGAAATCCAACGCTTTATCTTTTGGGGCCGAACGACCCAGCGCATAATCTTTATAAGTCCACGGATCGCGGCGCGACCTGGATCCAAATCCCGACTCGTTGCCCGTGGGTTCCTGATGTTTGTGAAAATCAAAACCCGCCTGGCCCACCGGTCTGTTCCGATAGCTGCGCCGACACCCACGGAAACATCGGCTTCCAGGTGTTCGCCGTGGATCCCGCTAACCCACGGATCATTCTCGCAGGCAACCTGGCTCTTTATCGTACCACTGACGAAGGTACGACCTGGAGTGAAATAGGACATTGGTGGGGAGATCTCGATCCCAGGCGCTCACTACATACCGACCAACGAGTGATCGCCTTTTCTCAAACAATTCATGGCATCGTGTACGCCGGCAACGACGGAGGCGTTGTAAGCTCGGCGAATCATGGGCTGGATTGGACGAACCTCAATCAAAACCTTCCCGGGGGGCTGCTGTATAGCGTAGCCTTGGGCGCAAACGGCAGCATGATAGCGGGAACGCAGGACAACGGCGCCGTGTTCAGCAGCGCGGGCGCTCACTGGGCCGCAATCTCCGGCGGGGATTCCAGTCACGACCTGATCGATCCGATTGACAGCACCTGGGCATATTATGTCGTATACGATCGGGATTCGTTTACGAGATTGAACACGCAGACTGGCGAAAGCCCCAACATCTCCCCGGCTGAATTGGAGGAAGATAATGACTGCGCTTTCTTTCCGACATTCAGCATGAACTCGTCATCTCCAAAACATCTTCTCGCCGCTTGCCAGCGCGTGGTCCGCACCTTGGACGCGACAGCTTCGACGGTGACTTGGACAAGGATCGGGCAACCGCTCGCCGAGAACTACGGGAACTATGTCACCGCGGCAGCTGAAGCTCCAAGTAATCCTGACGTTATCTATGCCATCACGAACGAGAATACTGTTTTTGTCACGTCCAATGCCGGCGAAGGCAACAACGCTGTGTGGATCCAAACAACGCAAACGGGCGACCTGCGTGGAATCCATGGCGTAACTGTCCACCCGACGGATCCCGGAACCGCGTATCTTGCGTGCAATTCCGGCGTGTATAAGACGACCGATTTGGGAAGAACGTGGATCCAACAGGGAGTTCCTGATCTCGTTTATCGCGACGTGGCAATCGATCCGGCAAATGCCGAACATATCTTTGCCGCTTCCAACGCAGGTGTCTTTGCCAGCGCCGATGGCGGAGTCACGTGGGGAAACATGAACGATGGCATACCAATCGGAATGGTTGTTAGCTCGCTCTCATTCAACGCCACGAATCATCATCTTGCTGCTGCCACCTTTGGACGCGGAGTTTACATGCTCAACTTCGGCCGACCGGGGCGGCCGCGTCCCACTCCGTGGCCAAGGCGCTAATTTTGGAGGAATGTATGCTCGATTCGATCTCGATAATTCCAAACGCCCGGAATGAACTGACATCGTCTGCGGACGGCATGAGTTGGGATACCATCACTTCGATAAACGGCACTCACGCGCACGGCAATAGCCCTCGAACCTTTCTGATGAAGGCGAATAATTTCTTTACCGAATTGAAACGGCGGAAGGTTTACAGGGTCGCAGCTGCGTATGCTGTTTTCTCGTGGCTACTGATCCAGGCCGCATCGATCTTTCTGCCGACGTTCGATGCACCTCCATGTGTGATGAAAGCAGTTGTCGTATTTCTGGCGCTGGGTTTCGTTCCTTCCGCAATTCTTGCGTGGGTTTTTGATATAACACCACACGGAATAAAGCGAACGGCGGACATTTCATCGGACAACGCGGTTGACATCGTTCGGCAGCTTGAGGCACAGGCCCGGCAGGAATTCGTTCGCGGTTATTTGTCCGCCCTGCTTTATGCGGGACTGGGCGACAAGGCCAAAGCGATTGATTACCTCAAACGCGAGTACTTTAATCACGACAACATCGATCCTTCAGAAATACGAGTCGATGCTATGCTTGACGGGTTGCGAAGCCATCCGCGCTTCAAGGCATTCGCGGAGAGACCGCAGTAAACGGTCACGATTAAAGTAACGGCGTTGGCGCAGGTTCGATGATTCTGTCCCACAAATACAAATTCATCTTCATCAAAACCGCGAAGACTGCCGGCACGAGCATCGAAGTCTTCCTTTCGAAACTTTGTGGTCCGAAGGATGTGGCGACGCCGATTGTGCCACGTGTTGAAGGACATCAACCCCGTAACCATGAGGGTCTGATTAATCCGATTCCCGAAATCCTCGAGCGACCAGGCAAATTTTTCTCCGCGTTACGCCACACAATGACGAGCCGCGCAAAATTTTATAATCACATGCCGGCCCGCGAAGTGAAGCAACGCGTTCCCGCCGACGTCTGGAACGGTTACTTCAAATTCTGTGTAGAACGAAATCCGTGGGACAAAGTTTTGTCTCATTACAACATGCACGCGGCCCGCAAAGGCGGCGGGCTTTCGCTCGATGAGTATCTCGCTCGCGGTCGATTTCCCATTAACGATTTCCGGTACCTGGATCGTTCGGGGAGCAAAATCATCGTCGATCGAATTGTCCGCTTTGAAAACCTCCTGAGGGAGCTGGGTGAAATTTTCGCGCAACTCAGAATTCCGTTCGAGGGCACGCTCGGTATCGCGGCGAAATCGGAATATCGAGCCGACCGGCGGCCATACGGGCAAGTATTTAACGACCAACAACGGCGAATCGTAGAGAAAGCATTCGCCAAAGAAATTGAACTCCATGGTTATCGATTTGAGCCGTAACTCGAAACAAATTTCCGCTCAGCCAATCCAAGCTTGCCCTTCGTGCCGGCGTTTGTTTGCATGGTAATGTGCCTCCTCTGGAACATTCGTTGACATCAGTGAGCGCGACCGACGGGACGGCCCCTAGTCCGGCGATCTTTGCTACTACGCACTGGAGTGTGGTGCTCGAGGCAGAGGGGGAATCGCCGGCAGCACAGAAGGCTCTCGAAAAACTTTGCCGCACATATTGGCGTCCGATCTATGGCTATGTGCGGCGGCATGGCGCCCGCACTGAGGACGCCGAAGATCTTACCCAGGG
>JBKOYE010000191.1:0-6178 GCA_046725275.1 Verrucomicrobiota bacterium | reverse complement strand
CCCATGGGATTCAGACAGCCCGGAAAGTATGGATCTCTATGCGTTGGGAACTTCAATCATGCAGCTCATGGCCAGGAGCGAATCCCCAACCAATCTGACTACCGCCTTTAGGCGAGAGATCAGGAAACGGAAATTACCTCTGCGCTTGATTGAAGCGGTCCAACGTCTGCGCAGTCCCTCGCCTACAAGGCGATGTTCAGCACGTGCAACTCAAACACTTATAGAGTTACATTCTTCCTGGGCGCCGGTTGGTACGGCGGCGTCCGCCCCGGGTCGGGGGACCTGCGATATATAGGCGGCGTCGGCGCTGCACCACCACGCGCCTCTTTTTTGGGCGTCAGATCACTGAGCCTTGTTTTCGCTGACTTTGGCACTTTGTTGTTTTTCGTTTTCTTTTTCATATTTGTTCTTTGCTCCTTCTTTCTTCCGCGGTGTAATCACCGCTGTTTGTAGCAAGATCAGGATTCGTGCCAAGGCTGTGAAATCAGGAATTTTGGCGTAAACGCCGGCAGCTAATTAGGCTTAACCTGCAACCGAAACTCTTTAATTCCGGATCTCGTCGATAGATTGTTGAGAAACAAAGACGAAACCTCTGACGTCACATTTATTCTGCCCTGGCTCATTTTCGAGCCGCTCTTGCTTCAGTTTTGCACACATGTTTGACTTTGTGTCCAAACTGCGCTCCGGCGACCTGTTCGCCGGAAAGGGTCGAACAAACCGCCGCGGTAGGCGCACTGTGCGGCATAAGATTGTTCAGCAAATCACAAGCCTCGGGCGCTGGATTTTAGAGGCGTTGCAAGGCCTGAAATACCCAGCTTAGGCAGGCACGCACGGCTAAGCCTACCGTCGAGGCAGTTTGAGGTCCGGCAGGCCGAGGTCAAGGTTGTCGCTGAGCATTCAAACATCCAGCCGATCGCGAGTAGTGGATCTCTGATCATTCCCGCTAGCACCGTTAGGCGAGGGAGCTTTACCTCTGCACTTGGAAGAAAACCGTTGCCGGTCTAAATAGTTCCCCCGCCTAAGAGCCAATTTTCATATCTGCAACTCAAACGGTCGCACGGCGGATAATTCTTTTGTAGCGCGCCGAAATGGAGGACGAGGACGAGTACGTTGGACCCCCGTCAGGATACGGGGCCTCAGGCAACCTACCGCCGCGTGCGTCTTTCCTTGGTTTCAGATCACTGAGCCGGGTTTTGATTGACTTCGGCGCTCTTTCTTTGTTCTTCGTTTTCATATTTAATCTCCTTTCCTTGTTATTTGTTCGGTGCAATCACCTGAACTCTGCATTATCACGATTCATGCCAAAGGGTTCGAAGGTTGAGAGATTCCAAAGCAATCGCCGCTACTGAAACTGGCTACCAACCAAACGCTGCTAAAACCTGGAGTAGCAGGGGAAAAACAGAAAGCGAGAATCTGTGTCGAGATTCAGCTGTTCCGGCTCATTTTAGAGCCTCGCATGCTTCAGTTTTGCACACGCCGAGCATACGCGGAAGCCTGGCCCATTACTATACACCGCGTTCCTCAGGCGCACCGCTGCCTCCGCTTGTCTCCTCTGACTACATCAATGCGCATGGAACGGGGGAACAAGATGTAGCGCAGGCGTTTCGCCAGCCGCTCCTTCTAATTAGCGAGCGATGCGCTTGCCCCAGAAATTTATTGGTCCTTGACTGCGGCACCCAGTTTTAGCTGCAGCCCGTTTAGACGAACGAATCCGTTTGCGTCGCTCTGGTCGTGTGTCGATGCGTCAGTTTCCATCGTGGCAATGTTTCCATCGTAAATATTCTTCGGGCTCTTGCGGCCGACGACGATGATGTTGCCCTTGTATAGTTTGAGCCTAACGACGCCGATCACGTCGCGTTGGGTTTCCGTGACGAGCGCCTGAAAGCGCTTGGCGCTCAGGTGAGAACCAAAACCCGTTGTAAATAAGCTCGCTGTATTTCGGAATGAATGCGTCGCTCGAGTGCATTCACACTGCGCCGCTACAACCGCGGCAGATGAATGGTTGCCATCATGCAACGGGCGCTCCCGCCACCAAGTTCAATCGTAGGAAGTTCAAGCGGCCGGAGCGGCGCGTGGCGGGTCAGCGTTTCGCGTTGTCCCTCAGTCAACGCCCGAGCGGCGCGGCTGGAAAGAACCAGCAGTTTCTCGCCACCCTTATTGTGTAGTTCAATGGCATTGCCGGCGAAATTCGCAATCTGATCTGCCGTTAACTCCACGATCTCCTTTTCGGTCTTCTCCAAGCGCGCTCGCACCTGTTGCCGCTCGACTTTGTTAGGAATCATCTCCAGGCCAACCATCGCGAAGCCTGTTCCGATGCACATCATCACGTTGGTGTGATAGATCGGCTGGCCGTTGGAGCCGATGCTGGTGAAGGTGACCGGCTCGTAGCTGAAATCATCGGCAAAGCGCTGGATCACCTTCGAATTCGAGCGATGTGAGAGCGAGATGTACGCAATTTTGTTCAGGTGATCGAATACAAGGCTGCCTGTGCCCTCCAGGCAGCAACCTCGATCCTCGAAAGCCGAATAATCGATCACCTCGGTGACCCGATAGTGCTTACGCAGTTCGTCGACGATATCTTGTCGACGCTCCCGCCGCCGCAGGGCTGAATACATCGGAAAAAGGGCGATGCGGCCATCGTGATGCGTCGAGATCCAGTTATTGGGAAAAACCGCGTCTGGTTTTTGCGGCTCAGCTGTGTCGTCAAAGATATGCACATTAACTCCGGCAGCGCGCAACATCTGCACGGCCGCGTCAAATTCGTTTCTCGCCAGCAGTGTCAACGCATCTGAATTGCGATCGGTATTACGTTGGAACGCATTGTCTGCCGCCGTTTCCGGATTGGGATAAAACCGGCCGGGGCGAATCATTAGCACCGAGTTGGTGCTTTGCGCGTGCGCAGTAGTTTGCGTCATTGAGGAACTACATACTACCGTGCTCGCATTGACGCCGCACGCGGCGCGTTGCGCTGCTTCGCTCGAGAGAACGATTCTTAATCACCGAAGGAGATGTCGACATCGCGTGCGGTTTGCACCAGCTCGCCGTTAGGCGGGACAAGTTTCAAGCGATTGACCGCTTCGGCGATGGGCACACGGCGCACCTGGTAGTTTTGATAACTCACCATTGATCCGAAGTGCCCCTCATTCGCTAACTGGACGGCTTTGACTCCGAACCTCGTCGCAAGAATTCGGTCGAGCGTCGTGGGTGCGCCGCCGCGCTGGAGGTGACCAAGCACGCAACAACGTGTCTCTTTACCCGTGTGTTTGGCGATTTCTCGCGCGACAAATTCGCCGATGCCACCCAGCCGAAACTCGCCACCCTCCACGTCGCGTTTCACCTGTTCGCCATGTTTCGGTCGCGCGCCTTCCGCAACCACAACGACAGTGCCCAGGTAACCGGCCGCCTCGCGCGCTTTGATCACGCCTGCGATCTTGTCGTAATCGAAGGGAATTTCAGGAATCAAAATAATATCGGCGCCGCCCGCGATTCCGCCGTGTAACGCGATCCACCCGGCATGCCGTCCCATGACTTCGACGACGATGACCCGGCGATGGCTGGTCGCCGTAGTGTGCAATCGGTCCAACGCATCTACTACTACATCAACCGCAGAATCGAATCCAAAGGTGGTCGCCGTCGCTTCGAGATCGTTGTCGATCGTCTTCGGTACGCCGATGCAGTTGATGCCGGCCTCCTGCAACTGCTGCGCAGTCACCAGCGAGCCGTCGCCGCCAACAATGATCAACGCTCGCACGCCGAGGTCCTCCAGAATCTTCCTGGCATCTGCGATGATCTTTGCGGGAACGATCGTCCGATCGCCTGCGCCGACTTTCGCGACGAAATGGCCGCGATTGGTCGTCCCGAGGATCGTCCCGCCCAGCGCCATGATTCCGTTTACGGCTTGTCGGTCGAGAATGACGTGATTGCCAGGCGGTAGCAGCCCTTCAAATCCGTCACGAAAACCGACCACTTCCCAGCCGAGCTTGTCCGCTGCGAGCACCACGGCCCGCAAGACCGCATTAAGCCCCGGACAATCCCCACCACTGGTCAGGACACCAATGCGCGGTTTCATTTTCGCAGAAGCGAAATTAGAGGAATTTTTTTGGATCAGCCATTCGCCCCGCAGCCGCCCATTGATCGTATAACTGCCAGCCGCGTTGCATTAGAGCTGCACCCTCTCCGAACCGGTTCGTGCTACCGAGGAGCACGACCATTAAGTGGCGCGGATAAACCGTTTCCATCTGGCCGTTGCGAATAACTTCCGATTCACGATTTGCATACAAAATCAAACAGTCACCAGCGCGAGATGAGCGGCCTGTCTTCACCCCGTCGATGCCGTTCTTGCCGAGGAGCTCGTTCGTGTTGCGAAGCACGTAATTCAGCTGATGACCTTGGCGATTGAATGAGATCTGACGTTCCTTTTGCGACACATAAAAACGGAAGCTCGGCTTGTTCATCGCGTATCGGGTGAGACGCGCCATGTCTTCCGCCGTGGAATACGGCAGCGGCTTCACTTTCCAATCGATGCCGTGAGGATTAACAAAGCGCGTGCGCTCCATCTTCAGCTGTTTAGCCAGCGCGTTCATCTGGGCGACGAACATGTCCGCCGGTGTCAATCTCGCACCCGCTTCAACTGCTTCCAATCGCGAACCGACGTGGTAGGCCAGCGTGTAAGCTGCGATATTGTCAGATTGCACAAGCGCGGCATAAAGAAGATCGCGCAACGTGATGCTGTCCCCCGGTTGAAAGCCGATGTTGTTTTCCGTTGTCCCTTGAAACGCCTCCGGCGGGATGGCCACCGCGCCATTGAGATCGCCGGATTTCCTTTCTGCCCAATCCAACACCACACATGCCGTGGCAATCTTTGTCAGACTACCGACCTGCAACTTTTTCCGGGATTCTTGTTCTTCCAAAATGTAGCCGGTCTGCGCGTCGGCAATCAGATATGCCTCGGCCGCTGCCGCGGAACGAACAGCGGA
The DNA here is from genome assembly GCA_046725275.1 of Verrucomicrobiota bacterium. Taxonomy (GTDB): domain Bacteria; phylum Verrucomicrobiota; class Verrucomicrobiia; order Chthoniobacterales; family UBA10450; genus Udaeobacter. Next base: position 1,202 of record JBKOYE010000191.1, on the reverse strand, counting down.
CGCGCCCGCGAGAAATGCTGCGAAAAAGATCAGAAATCGACGTCGTGAATGCATAAGATCCCCTTGGAACGGCAGCACCTTAATCGGCGCATTCTGATTCGCAAACGTTCACACCGCAGTGAAAACAACGGTCTCGAGTTCAGCAGACAGGTGGATCGGCTTCTCCGAAGGCCGAACCAATCGCCGAAGGCGCAACTATCCGGCGGCAAAGCTGCATTTCTCTAGCAACGCGTTGACGACAACGCGTTCCACCTCAGCCGATTTTTTGTGATGTCCGCGCACGGCTGATCAGCAAACGCATGAGAAAGTAAATAAATATCGCCGAGGGAACGGCTAGGAAGAGCGAACCAATAAAGGCGGGCCAGTAAGTGGGCCAAATAACGCGTGAAAACACGTGCCAGTGCATGTAATCGCGCAAACCAAACTGACGAAAATGCACCCGTTGGGCGGGCGAACGCTGAAGAGTCCAGCACCCGAGATGGTATTCAGCGACGTAAATCGCCGGCATCGCCCAGATCACGACATCGTGCAGCGTCACCGCAATCGCCGCGGCGATCTTGTTGCAACGAGAAGCCCATGCCACGCCAATCGATAACAACGTTTTCAGCGGATACAGCGGCGTGAACCCAAAGAAAATTCCGATCGCTGACCCCAAAGCGATCGAGTGCGGCGTGTCCGCGATCGTCATCAAAGTCATGTGATGCGAAACCAGCCAGCGCTTCAGTCGCGTGAGTGGCTTTGGTAATCGCGATTGATAGACTGGCTCAGTTCCTTGGCGTGACTCGTGTGTTTTCAACCGTCCTTAACTTCGCAGAAAACGCCGAACACCCAACGACGAACGCCCAACTTCGTATGACGACCGCGAGCTGTTATGGCGACCAGCCATGCCACGCTCGCTTCGTTCTTGGAGATTGGGCGTTGAGCGTTGGACATTTTCCTTGCTAGCTAGAACAACTCCAGTGTTTCCGCGGGCGCGTTGACGATTTGTCCGAGCGCTTTGCGCAGGCGAAGCGCTGCGCGCGGCGCGTAATCGAGATTGTTGTTGTTGAAAATCACATGCAGATCGCGCGCTTCTCTTGCGAGTTTTCTGCTGCGCTCCCCGACCTCGGCGACTTCCTTGTCGTTGTAATCGTAATCAAAACGCGCGGCCACGGTTTTCCCGGTGATGTAAGCCTTTGCGTTGCGCCCATGCAGGCGCAGGT
>JBKOYE010000189.1:0-16710 GCA_046725275.1 Verrucomicrobiota bacterium | reverse complement strand
TTCAGCTGCCACAGTCTCGGAACAATGTATGACTCCGTCACGCGGCAGGCATTTTCACCGGGGAGCTCTTCATACCACGGCGCCTTTTGTGGTTTCGCATCTGGGAACGTGCGAGTGTAATATTCCAAGTAACGTTTTTGGATCTCATCACGCGTGTTCTCTCGAAAGAACGCCCGCGTGCGATCTGCGGCTAACCCGCGGTACTCGGAGATCACTTCTAACTCAGGAATCTTGTCGGGAGGAGGAACGTGGTAGGTTTCGACGATCTTCTTAACGGGGAATGAACCAGGCGGCGGTTCAACTGCCGTTAATTCACCGATGCCGACCCGCAACACCAGAGCGTATCCAAATCGCGGGACGTACAGCTGTGATAACGGTCCGCGCTGAGCACTGCCAGCCGTGTCCAGCCAATAAGTGCGTTCGCCAAGTCGTACTTGCACGATGGCGTCATCAAAGAGGTCCGTCGAGGGAAGTAGTTTGCGAATCATGCCACGATACGACCAGCTGACTGCCGCCGGTGCGGCGTCGATGTCGGTGCCGCGCAGCAATGCCAGCAGCAACAGCGCTTTGTCCATCTTGTCGGCAAATCCACGCCGCAATACCTCATCCGGAGGCGTAAGAGGGCGCGCACCGAGCCGCTCTCCCAATTTCACGTATCGAATTTCCTCTTTGACGAATTGCAAAGCTGCTACCACCCGTTGCTCGGCATCAACGATGGCGTGAAGCTTTTTAATCTCGGCGTTGAATTCAGGGGCGTGTGCCGATTCGGCATGGAAGAACTCAGTCGCCCATGCTGCGACTGCAGCCCAATTCCGAAACTCGCTAACCGTTAACAGCTGACGTGGCTCGTAATCGTCCGGCACATTATCTTCTATCGTTCGGCCCGGAACATTATGGTCTTCATACCACATTTCAGTGATGCCGTTGGCCGTGGTAATTGTCGGTTCACGCGCGCCATTGGTCGGTTGACACGCGAGTTTGCGGTCTGCGGAATAGCTAAGCCGCAAAACATTGCGAACGATCAGCGCTTCCGATTGCATCAAATACATCTTGCTGTATTTCCCGCGGTTCAACGGATTGGCGCCTTCGACGGTTACGGCGAACTCAATCACATCGCCCACACGTATGTCGTCCAAGACCGTTCGGGCATTGAAGGACGGCTCATAAGTCGATCGGTCCTGCTCTTTCTCTCTCGGAACAAGCTCAATCCGGGACCGATCGAGTCGATCCGAGACGGCCCTGTTGCGTATGACTTTGATGGAATTGAAGGTCAACTTCTCAAATTTCGGATTGAAGCGAACATAGATCGAAGCCCCCGTTTCGATTCCCTTTTCGGAAATGACCTTTCGGACCTCGCGATAGTAGAATGCGTTTCGTTGAAGATTTTCCTGGCGATCAGCGAGCAGATAAACCATGCCCGCATTATCTGCGCCGACTCCGATGTCATTACCTGGCTCGACGGCCTTAACCCACGAAGGCGCCGGAGCAATGTCGAAAGAAACCTTATTGCCAGCTACGGTTGCGGTTTTCCCCTGCAGTCCGTTGCCCGAGTCTAATAGCAAAATAGAAACTGAAATGCTGAACTGGGAACTACGAAGTAGCATCACAGCGAAGATCTTGACGAATCGGCTCTGGTTCCGGCGAAAAATCAAATCCGCTCTCCTCTTAATGCATGTTCAGTTGTTAGTTGCGACCTGTTACTCGTGACCTGCCCGATGAAAACAATCGCACTCCCCGATGGCAAGCGCGTTCCAGCGCTTGGCCAGGGCACATGGGGCATGGGCGAAGACAAGCGCGTGCGTGCAAGTGAAGTCGCGGCGTTGCGGCTCGGAATCGAACTCGGGATGTCCTTGATCGATACCGCGGAAATGTACGGCGACGGCGGCGCGGAAAAAGTCGTCGCCGATGCGATTAAAGGGCAATGCGAGCGCGTGTTTGTAGTCACGAAAGTTTATCCGCATAATGCGTCGCGCACGGAGCTGCCTAAAGCATGCGAGCGAAGTCTGAAGCGCCTCCGCATCGACGCGATCGATCTCTACCTGCTGCACTGGCGTGAACGAACGCCGCCGCTCGAACAAACTGTCGAGACATTCGAGCAGTTGCGTTCTGCGGGTAAAATCAAACGCTGGGGCGTCTCAAACTTCGATCCCGACGATATGAAGGAGCTGCTCGAAATCTGCAGGCGATTGAGGTCAATCGCCCCTACCACGAATCAGGTGCTCTACAATCTCGAGAACCGCGAAATTGAATTCGAGCTTTTGCCGTTTCTCACTTCAACGACCAAACCTCACACATCATACATTCCCGTCATGGCGTATTCGCCCGTCGGTCACAGCGGTGGGTTATTAAAAAACGCGGCGCTCAAGAAAATCGCCGAATCCTATGAAGCGACTCCCGCCCAAATTGCGCTCGCATGGGTATTGCGCCACCCCGGAGTCATCGCCATCCCGAAAGCAAGCCATGAGGAACATATCCGCGCCAATGCGCATTCGATCGACATCAAACTGACCGAAGAAGATCTCGCAGCTCTCGATCGAGAATTTCCGCCGCCCAAATCCAAAAAATCGTTGCCGATGCTGTGACCGGCGGCTGGCGTGCCTCGAAATAGCGGATCAGAATTAGGCTTGACTCACGGAGCTGCTAAGCCCTACAAGAGGGCATTCGATTTACCTAAGGAAGGGGGCCGTTCATGCGTAGGGTTGCCAGAGGTTCGCTTTTCGCAGCGTTTATTGGCGTCATTAATCTTGGCTCGAGCATCGCTATTCCCGCTAGTGCCGATGTTGTCACCGACTGGAACAACGCAGCGCTGGATGCAATTCGCGCCGGAACAACCGCACCGCCGATCGCTTCCCGCAGCCTCGCCATTCTTCACGTCTCAATCTACGACGCAGTTAACGGCATAGCGCGCACGAACGAACCTTACCTGGTGCAAAGCGCGGTGCAGGCGAGTGTGTCGCGGGAAGCTGCTGCCAGTGCCGCGGCGCACGAAGCCCTGGTCAATTTATTCCCGGCCAGCACATCCACCTTCGATGCGCTTCATGCCGCAATTCTCGCCGCAATTCCCGATGGACCACAAAAAACTGCAGGCATCGCGTGGGGCGAATTCGTCGCAAGCGAAATTCTCGCGGCGCGCGCGAATGATGGTTCCGATGCAATCGTCGAGCCACCTGGCGGGAGTGGTCCTGGCGTGTGGGTGCCAACTCCTCCGTTTTTTCTTCCTTATTTGCTGCCGCAATGGGGATTCGTCATGCCGTTTGCAATGAGCAGCAGCTCGCAATTTCGACCATCTGGTCCGCCATCTCTCGACAGCCAGCAGTACGCAGCGGATTATGAGGAGGTCAAACAACTCGGTGCGGCAGTCGGCTCTACACGCACAGAAGAACAGACTGAGATCGCATTGTTCTGGGCGGACGGCGCCGGCACCGAAACGCCTCCCGGACACTGGAACAGCATTGCGCAGCTTATCGCCGTCGCACAAGGCAACACGTTGGAGGAAAACGCGAGGTTATTTGCTCTGTTGAACATCGCCATGGCCGATGGCGCCATTTGCGCTTGGGACGCCAAGTACACCTTCAACTTCTGGCGCCCGGTGACCGCGATTGCCTTCGCCGAGCCAGAGCTAAACTGGATGTCGTTTATTGTGACACCACCCTTCCCTGATTACACGTCCGGGCACAGTACATTCAGCGCCGCGGCCGCGACTGTGCTGCCGCTGTTTTATGGCACGGAAGATTTGCCATTCACAACCGGTTCAGATTTTCTGCCGGGCGTGTACCGCAGTTTTGCAACATGCTTTGATGCAGCGGAGGAAGCTGCAGTAAGCAGGATATACGGAGGCATTCACTTTCGATCGGCAAGTGAAGATGGGTTGCAAGCAGGCATCAGTATCGGCGAATGGACAGTCGCCAATTATCTGCAGCCCACGCACAATCGCTCGCGGCACTGACGGGCTGCACAACCAAGGGAAGAAATTCAAGAACCTCGCAGTTTTTGACAAACAAATCAGACCGCTGATTGCGGCAAGGCATCTAACGACAAACCGCTGACGCCTGGTCAATAGCTCACCTTGCTACGCTCGCCTCAAGCGTGAACCATGCAGGATTGAGAGGCGCCATCGGTGCTTTCAGCTTTTCGAGTTCCTCCGCCGGACCGTGCACTTCCAGACGAATCAGGTCGGCCACTTTAAGCATCTCCGATAGCGGTCCGGCGACGTTGTCCAGATGAGCGAGAAGGCCCTCCGCACTTTCGTACGCTTCACGACAGAGGATTTCGTCGCCGTTCACAGTGAAGCCGTAGAAAAGGTTCTCTTTCTCGGTCGCGGTTTTATCGACGAACTGGGGAAAAGTGGCTTTGGCTGCTTCAATTTTTCCCGGGTGCACTCTGAAATACGGGTGCAGACTGATAAAGTTCGACTTCATGCGTCCAAAATAACGATCGCCGCGAAGATGTCGATTTTGCCAGAGGCAGAGGTCAGATTCCCATGCCGGAGAGCACCGCGGAATATTCGGTTACGAACGCGGTCAGATCCGGATGAGAGGCTTCGAATTTTTCAACGGATTGTTTTAACTTTTGTAAAACTCTCTCAAGACCCTCCGGGGGTTTCTTGCTGCTCGCGACTTCATGCGCCGATGCCTCGACAAATCGGCTGATCTTTTCAGCCTCCTCCTCATTTGTTTGCGCGACGTTTGCAATGGCTGGTTTGAGCTTCGCGAGCACGCCCAAGAGCTCTGCCTTCTTCTCGGCCGGAATATGGTCGGCGGCTTCAACTGCTGATTTGATTTTCTCGATGCGTTCGTCGGTCATAATCAAATATCATCGCTTACGCGCCTTGCCACAATCGCCGTTGGGATTGTAGCTCCGGAAAAGTATTGACGACAAACAAGAATCCCGATTCGATGGCAGTCATGAAAACAAAAGCAATCGGGTTAATCCTCGCATTTTGCTTCCTAGGATGGGCAGCGTGTTTCGCCGCCGATCCGCAGATGGGCACTTGGAAACTGAACGAAGCAAAATCGAAGATCACGCCCGGGACAACGAAATTCAACACCGTGACGATGAAAAACATGTTCGGGAACATCAAGGTGACGTCGGACGGCATCGACGGAACCGGTAAACCCATCCACGTTGAGTGGTCCGGCAAGTTCGATGGAAAAGATTATTCTGTAACCGGCAGCCCGGATTCAGACACGCGCGCATACGCGAAGGTGAATGATCGGACAATGCAGGTCACCGTTAAGAAAAACGGGAAGGTCACGGCGAACGCCCAGACTGTGGTGTCAGCAGATGGAAAAACCCGCACTTCAACAGTGACGGGAACCACAGCCAAAGGCAAAAAGTTCCACAACACCGCGGTTTACGATAAGCAGTAAACGAAACGTTCAGCGCACGCCTCGTCAGCTCACCCGACTGCTGTAGCGTCCGCTGTCCTCAACGGATTCAAGATCGCGCATTTCTTTGAGCGGCGCTGAGGACAGCGCACGCTACAACTGAACTGTCGATTCGATCCTGCGGCGATTTGCCTAGTCGTCATTGTAACCGTGCCACCCGTACTCGCGGTTTGCCTGCCGATCTTCATCGTCCAAAGGGCGTTCGTAACTCTTCCATTTCACTTTCCACTTCCCGTGTTTGAACTTCCTCACCGGAATCCAAGTTTCATACCAACGCGGAGTTGGCGCCACGTAGGCCAAGTCTGTCTCGGATAGTTCGAGCGCATCGAGCGTCTGCATGTCGAGCCGGCCTGTCGGCGAAAGTCCAGCGCTGGATTGAAATGCGCGTACGGCAAAGGCTGTCTGAGATCCGTATCTTCCATCAATCCGGCCGCGATAATATCCGCGGCTCATCAGTTGATACTGCGCTCCCGCGATGACGCGGCGGTTCACCCGAACTGGCGCAGATTGGTAAAAGCTGGCGGCGTATGACGGATTAGTTTCCAGCCCGCGTTCTGGTTGGCTGACTGTCGGTGGCGGCGAGCTTTGGCTGAGAGCCGAGCTTGTATCAGAACGAGTGCTGTTGGGCTGAGTGCCGGCAGGTTTTGGCTTCGATCGGGATGCCGCGGCAACCGAATTTGAGTTCGAGTTAAGCGAGCGCAATGTCTCTTCATTGATCTCGCCCGTCACTGGCAAGCCGTTACGAATCTGAAACCGCCGAATCGCCGCAGTCGTTTCGGAGCTTTTCTCGCCTGTAACGGTGCCGTAGTAAAAGCCCTGCTTCTTGAGCGTTTGCTGCAACGATCGAATGCTTTGATCAGCGTGCACCAGACCGGCGGCACACAGCGCGACGACAAGACATAGCAATGGTCGTTTCATACCCTTCGAATCAACTTCGACCCGCCATTGGATTCGTATGCACCCATGCGAATGCGCGCGTCGTCGCGCATGCGGTCAGCCGCCAGTCTTTGCCTGTGCGACTTTGAGCAACGGCGATTTGACGAAACTGTCGTTGCTCCGAGGAGAGAGCTGCAGCGATAACGCCGCGTTATTTCTACTGTGGAGATTTCGGCGTATTCGGCGTAACAGGCGCGGCCCCCGATCGGCTGTAAGCCCAATCTCGATACTTCCGAAAACTCTCTTGATCGCTCCAGATGTTTTTGATCATTCGCCCGCCCAGTTCGTCGAAAAGTTTTCGCGCTAAGGCACGGTCATCAGCCAGGCAAGCGAACCGACAATAGCGGCTCAGAATTTCCAATGAATCTGGATATCTCTGTCTCATTAACTCAAAACCATCGCGAGTCATGGGCCACGAAGCGTGCGTTTCACGAAATATATTTTTGTAATATCCATCCATCGCATTGACGACGCGCGCATACGTTTCCATCCCAAGCCCCTTTGGCCTGTCATTTTCCAAGCTCAGCGCGTATTCCCATTCCCCAGGTTGGCCGTGCCATCTTGGCAACAGATAACGGGCCTTGGCTACATCATAACTCCAAAACTCGGGTTCGAATGCCTTTGCTTCCTGAAAGAGTCTTTCGTGATCATCCCAGCTCCAGCCTTGACCTAGCGCCACAGTCATACGCACATGCCACCACATCGGGCACTTTGGTTCGAAGTCCGCCGATTTATTGAGCAGTTCTGTCGCTTGTGCTAGCCGTTCGTCGAACAAACGCCAGCCTTCCTTGGTTACCTTATCGCTGTACTCAGTGCCACGAGCACGCCATGCGTACGCAGTGAAAAAATCAGCATGTGCGACGCGCGCCGTGATTGAACGAGGCTTAGCCGCGTCCCAATTCTCATGAATCCGAGAATGCAGTTGCCACATGCTTTCTGGCTCCTCATACCGGCACTCGAGTGCGTCGTAGAATTGATAAATTTTCCATGAGCCATTACCAAAGCGCGCACGCTCAGCGCGCAATTGATCCGCTAAAGCTTCAAGTTCATCGAATTTACTGGCATTATAAAGAGCTCGTGTTTTTAAGCGAAAGTCCAAGATTTCAGTCGTAACTTTGTCCTTAGTTTCCTGGATCGGCGGGAGAGCTGGCAAATCCACACCGGTCGCGTTGCCGACTGCCAAACGTTGCTTCGCTTGCGTGCCGTGAGTTTGATACGCCGCTTGATTGGCAGCCCGCTCGCTCGCGTGGGCGGTATTCGTAACGTCATGCTGAAAACGTTTCTGAACGTCCGGCGGCAGCTCGACGAAATAAATCTTCGAAATTCCTGATTTGCTTTTGAGTACAATCCCGTCAGGCTCGACGCGGCTGACCGTGACGTTCGTATATTCTTTACCTTGAACGGTCTTGAAGTCGTCAGCCAGGGCGACTGTCGTGAAACATAGAACGAAAGAGGGGAGAACCTTCATCCTTAGATTACGCGAGGGTTTCTTGAACGATCGCGTCGCGCAACACAAGACTTTTCTCAGACCGACTGAGGGCAAGTAGGGTTGATTAACTACGGCGGATTGGCATAAATATGATGATTGTTGTCATTGCTGCCAAGAAGCTGTTACCCGAAAATCGGACCATGAATGCACGATCACGTACGTCGAATAAATTTGAGTTCGTTTATCAGGTGGCACGATTTGGGTTTCTGCTTGCACTGGGTCTGTTAGCGCTCAGTGCGCTTTTCACGAATGCGGCTCCGGTCAAAACCGACGACCGTTCGAATGCAAAAGCCGCGGCCGAAACAACTTCGCTAAAAACGCCGGACAAAGGCCCGATTCCGGTCGCGTTTCTGATTTCCGACGGCGCGGTCGTCATCGATTTTTGCGGGCCGTGGGAAGTTTTCGATGACGTGATGATCCCGGGCCGCCAAGACATGCCATTCCGTCTGTACACCGTGGCCGAAACGAAGAAATCGATTCGCGCCAGCGGCGGAATGCAGATCATTCCCGATTACACGATTCAAAATGCCCCGCCGCCGAAGGTGATTGTCATTCCCGCGCAAAATGCACCGAGACCGGCGGTATTGGAATGGATTAGAAAATCTTCGAAAACGACCGATGTCACCATGTCGGTTTGCACAGGCGCATTTGTCCTGGCGAAAACCGGACTACTAAACGGCAAATCCGCGACCACCTATCACGGTGCGTTTGGCCGTTTCGCCATGCAATTTCCGGACGTTCAGCTCAAGCGCGGTGCGCGCTTCGTCGAGAATGGAAATCTCGCAACCGCCGGCGGTCTTTCTTCCGGAATCGATCTCGCGCTGCGTGTGGTCGAACGCTATTACGGTCGCGAGGTCGCCCAAAAGACCGCCTATAACATGGAATATCAGGGAGAAGGCTGGATGAATCCGGATTCAAATCAGACGTACGCCACATCACTTGTCTCAACTCCCGAGCATCCTCTTTGCCCGGTGTGCGGAATGGATGTTGATCCAAAGATCGCGCCGAAATCTACCTTTAAGGGCGCGACTTATTACTTCTGCTCCGAAGACGACAAGAAAACTTTCGACGCGGCGCCGGAAAAATTTATCACCGCCATGGCACCCCGATCGGCAGTCTCCGGCTCCTCCAATTGAAATCGAAACGCGCACTTAACAACAACACTCCGTCGTTCGAACCGAGCACACGGCGGATCGTGTTCGTGGCCGGAGCCGGCGTCGAGATTCTCGACCTTGTTGGACCTCTGCAAGTCTTCGCTCGCGCATCGGACATGCACGCTCGGGAGAATCCTGGATCACCTCCGATTTATTCCGTCGAAGTGGTGACTATTTCTTCGTGCCGACCGCTGATTGCCAACTGCGGCTTGCATATCACCGCGGACAGAACCTTTCGCGAAGTCCGAGGAAAGATCGACACGCTGCTCGTCGCGGGCGGCGACGCGATCGAGCAGAATGAAATCAATCCGGAGGCGGTGCGCTGGTTAAAAAGAATCTCCGGACGAATTCGGCGAGTCGGGTCCGTTTGCACTGGCGCGATGCTGTTGGCCCGGGCCGGCTTGCTCGACGGCCGGCGCGCCACGACTCATTGGAACTGGTGCCATACGTTGATCAAGCGCGCTCCCCGCGCCAAGGTCGATCCCGATCCTATCTTCATCCGGGACGAAAATGTTTATACATCTGCCGGTGTCACAGCTGGAATGGATCTGGCGCTGGCGTTGGTCGAAGAAGATTATGGTTCGCGGCTCGCTCTGCAGGTTGCGCGCAACCTTGTGCTCTATCTGCGGCGGCCTGGCGGGCAGTCGCAATTCAGCGCCGCGTTATCGCTGCAACTGACCGATCGAAAACCGTTGCGCGAATTGGAAGCATGGGTGCTCGATAACTTGCACAAGCCGCTCACCGTACCGCTACTGGCAGAGCGCGTCGCGATGAGTCCGCGCAATTTCGCGCGCGTCTTCACCAAAGAAATGAAGACCACGCCCGCAAAATTTGTGGAGCGCTTGCGCATCGAAGCAGCTCGCCGTCGGTTAGAAGAAAGTCACAACAGCATGGAAATGATCGCAGACGAATGCGGCTTCGGGAACGTGAACTCAATGCGCAACGTGTTTCAGCGGACGCTAAAAATCGCACCTGGGCAATACCGTCGCCACTTTCGCCACGTCAAACACCCGGCAACAAAATTCAACAGCAAACGAACAAAGTGACGTGATCTTTGAGAAAATTTTTGAATCAGGAAATGAGGAACCCACTTTCCCGGAAAGAGATATTTCCTACATTCTTGCGTTCCTGATTTGCTGACTAAATCTCCAGAATCGATTCCAGAGGAAGATCGGGATCGAGATGATTGGACGCCAGCCAGTCATGATTGAAAAGCGTTGATTGATATTTGTGCCCGGAGTCGCAAAGAACCGTGACGATGGTTTGATCCGGGCTGGTTTCTCTGGCGAAGCGCATCGCGCCGGCAACGTTAATGCCGCTTGATAGGCCGAGGAACAGACCTTCTTCACGCAGAAGCTGATAAACGATCGTTAGGCCGGTTTGGTCTGGAATGCGATAAGCGCGGTCGACCTTAATGCTTTCGACATTCTTCGTGACGCGGCCCTGACCGATCCCTTCCGCGATAGAATCGCCGTCATTCGTTTCAAGATTGCCGTTCGTAAACCACGACCACATCGCCCCGCCATACGGATCAGCGCACACGATCTGGATCTTGGGATTTTGTTCCTTCAAGTAGGTGCTCACACCAGCCAGCGTGCCGCCGGTGCCGACGGCTGCGACAAACGCCATGACTTTGCCTTCGGTTTGCTTCCAGATTTCGGGGCCGGTGCTGCGATAATGCGCGTCGCGATTAGCCGTGTTATCGAACTGGTTCGCCCAGAACCAGCCGCGCTCCTCCGCGAGACGACGCGCGATGTGATTGTAATTTTCCGGATTTTTGTATGGCTTTTCCGGTACCGCCTTTACCTCGGCGCCGAGCGTACGAAGCAAATGCGTTTTTTCCGGCGACTGATTATTCGGAATCACAATAACCGTGCGGTATCCCCTCGCCCGACCGATGATGGCGAGACCGATTCCGGTGTTCCCGGCGGTTCCTTCGACGATCGTTGCGCCTGGCTTAAGCCGACCCGCTTTCTCAGCGTCAGTGATGATTCCGTACGCGGCTCGATCTTTCACCGAGCCGGCCGGATTCATGAACTCCGCCTTTCCCAGAATCTCACAACCCGTCAATTCCGACAGACGCCGCAACCGAATCAATGGCGTGTTCCCGACGTATCCATCGATGCCCGCGTGTGTCGCACTCACGTGATCTGAATCCCCTCCTCGAAATTGTTAAGCCACTTCTCGTTTTTCGATAGCCAGTTTTTTGGAGGCGCGACATAGCGCAGCAAAAACGAGCCGAATCCATTCGACGCGTCATTGGTCGGCCATGATAATGCGCGATCGTGTTGAAAATATTACTCCACTTTTTTCTCGTCAGTGTCGGCAGCACGATGCTGTCGGTGGTTTGTCTTGGTGAAAGCTTCACGCTCGAGCAGGTAATGGGTGCGCCATTTCCGTACGGTCTGACGAGCGCGTCGCACACGCCGCGCGTCGCCTGGGTATTCGACAACAAGGGCGAGCGCAACATCTGGGTGGCAGACGCGCCGGATTTCGTGCCGCGACAGGTGACGTATTACAAGGGCGACGACGGGCAGTTGATCGCGAGCGTGAAGCTAACGCCGGATGGCAAGACGTTCGTGTACGCCCGTGGCGGCGAGCTGAACAAGGAAGGAATGTCAGCAAATCCGCAAAGCCTCGCGAAAATGCCCAAGCAACAGGCATGGGCCGCAGATGTAAGCGGCGGCCAGCCGCGTTTGCTCGGCGATATCGGGTGCGACCAGGCGGAGTGTGAGGACCTGCAGATTTCGCCGGACGGGAAAAATGTCGTCTGGCCGGCGAAGAAACATCTTTGGATCGCGCCGATCGACGGCAAGAAAAAAGCAGAGCAGCTCGAGGCGTTGGCAGGCGAGAGCGACACGCCGCGCTGGTCGCCAGACGGGAAGCGGATCGCGTTTCGTTCGAACCGCAAGGACCACTCGTTCATCGCTGTGCTCGAGTTGGCGACAAAGAAGATCACTTATCTCGCGCCGACCACGAATCGCGATGGCGGTCCAGTCTGGTCACCGGACAGCAAACAAATCGCGTTCATTCGTCAGCCCGGAGCCGAATTCAAACGCCCGCTCATTCCTGAGTTCGCGCGACCGTGGGCGCTGTTGATTGCAGACGCGCAGGGTGGCGAAGGCCGCGAACTGTTTCACAGCGGCAATGCGATGGAAGATTCGCTGTCTCCGTTTGCGTTTCAATCGCTGCAATTCACGAATGCAGGCCGCATCATCTTCGCAAGCGAGAAAGACGGACACAATCACCTCTACTCCATCGCGATGGACGGCGGCGCGCCGCAATTGCTGACGCCGGGCAATTTTGATGTGGAGGAAGTTGCGTTGAGCGGAGACAAGCGCAGCGTCTTCTACACTTCGAATCAGAACGATGTCGATCGCCGGCACATCTGGCGCGTGAGCGCGACAGGCGACGAGCCGGAAGCGCTCACCCGGGGCGAGACAATCGAGTGGAGCTCGGTCGAGACGAGCAATGGAAAGACGCTGTTGTGTCTCGGCTCAACCGCGACTTCGCCTGCTATGCCTTATCGCGTCACCAGCAACGGGCGCGAGTTGATCGCGAAGAATGCAATTCCGGCTGAGTTCCCTGAAGCCCAGTTAGTCACGCCAAAGCAGGTGGTATTTAAAAGCGAGGACGGCCTCGAAATTCACGGCCAGTTGTTCACGCCAAAGAACCAGAAGCAACGCGGCCCCGCTCTCATCTTCACGCACGGCGGACCGGTCCGACAGATGCTGCTCGGATTTCATTACATGCAGTATTACCACAACGCCTATGCAATGAATCAATATCTGGCGAGCAAAGGTTACACCGTGCTCTCGGTGAATTACCGGCTCGGCATCATGTACGGGAGAAAATTTCGCGAGCCGCAAAAATCGGTGTGGCGCGGCGCATCCGAATACCAGGATGTCATCGCGGGTGCGAAATTTTTGCAAACGCTCGAGAGCGTTGATCCGCAGCGGATCGGTCTCTGGGGCGGATCCTACGGCGGATTCCTCACTGCAATGGGCCTGGCACGCAACTCCGACATTTTCAAAGCTGGCGTCGATTTCCACGGCGTCCACGACTGGGCGGTTTTCCTGCCGATGTGGGTCGCGGAGGTCGACCGCAAGAACGCCGAGACCGCGCCCGACATCAAAGAAGCGCGCGAACTCGCCTTCAAATCATCGCCAGTTGCGAGCATTGCGAACTGGCGCTCGCCCGTGCTGCTGATCCATGGCGACGACGATCGCAACGTGCCGTTCCAGCAAACCACCGATCTGGTCGAAAAACTGCGCGCCCAAAAAATCGCGTTCGAGGAGCTAATCATCCCCGACGAAATTCACGACCTGCTCCGCTGGAGCGATTGGGTCCGCGCCTACCGCGCCACCGCCGAATTCTTCGACCGCAGATTGGTTGCCTCCGGCGAACAATAGGCCCGTTGCAGGCGCCGCAGCCGGATCAGCGGTTTGTTCCCGACGTATTCATCAATGCCCGAGTATTTTGCAATCATCTGATCTGAATTGGCTTCCCGCGTCTTCGCCAACGAACTGACATTATCTTGACTCGCTCCTGGCATTTCAGGTACCAATAGGATCTTCAGCTCAAATTTAACCTGCATCATCTGTGAAAAAAAAATCCACTTCTCAATCCGGCTTCTTCAATTTGCGCGTTTTAGTTGGTCCCGTTGTTGTGTTAACGAGCGTCTTTCTGGCGTTGCTTGCCTTTGGCGCGTTCTCGAATGCGTTCGCCCAGACTAAGGGGACGAACGCAGCCCTAAACGCCGCGCAACGAAACGGGCTCAAAGCAGGGTTCCAGGTCGTTGGTCAGAATTTTTGGGCATCAACGGGCGGTCCGCAGGGCGGCGATGTTCTTTCGCTGGCTACGAATACGAGCGGATTTGTCTTCGCCGGAACGCTCGGAGGTGGTGCTTTCCGCTCCACCGATGCAGGAGAAACTTGGACGGCGGTCAACACTGGACTAACGGCTACCGATGTTCGGGCGCTCGCAATCAATGCAAGCGACAACATTTTTGCAGGAACATTTGGCGGCGTCTTTCGATCGACAGACAATGGAGATACGTGGACTCCGGTCAACAACGGCCTGGATTATCCCTTCGTCATCTCGCTGGCAATCAATGCCAGCGGAGACATCTTCGCTGGAACCTTCGAAGGAGGCGGTGTCTATCGCTCCACGGATAACGGCGAGAGCTGGACGTTGATCAATAACGGCCTAACGAACACTTACGTCTATGCGCTGGCGATCAACGCAACCGGAGATGTCTTCGCCGGCACGTGGGGCGGTGGTATTTTCCGGTCCACCGACAACGGTGAGAATTGGGTCGCAGTAAACGCCGGGCTCATCAACCCTTTCATTACTTCGTTAACCATTAACGCAAGCGGGGAGATTTTCGCAGGCGGCGATTCCATTGCCGGTGGTGGAATATTTCGCTCGACAGACAATGGAGATACTTGGGAATTGGTCATCAATGGCTTAACCACCTCGAACAGTGTCAATGCACTGATAGTCGCCTCCAGCGGTGACATTTTCGCCGGCATTTACGGCGATGGCGTGTTCCGTTCCACCGATAACGGGGAGAACTGGACCCAGATCAACAATGGATTGACGGCCACTTTTGTCCTTTCGTTCACCACCGATGCCAGTGGGAACATCTTTGCGGGAACCTATTTCGGTGGGGGCGTTTTCCGGTCGACCGATAACGGAGAGACCTGGAGCGAGAAGAACAATGGCCTGGTAGCGACCGACGTGCGGACAATAGCGGTCAATGCGAACAATGACATCTTCGCCGGCACGTACGGAATCGGAATATTTCGATCGACGGACAGCGGGGCAAGCTGGGAAAAGGTGAACAACGGTCTTACTGCGCTTTACGTGAGATCCCTGGCGATCAACTCGAGCGGCGACATTTTCGCCGGGGCTGATTTCATCGGCGGCGCCGGCGGGGTTTTCCGCTCGACGGATAACGGCCAGAGTTGGATCGATGTCAGCAACGGT
The DNA here is from genome assembly GCA_046725275.1 of Verrucomicrobiota bacterium. GTDB lineage: Bacteria > Verrucomicrobiota > Verrucomicrobiia > Chthoniobacterales > UBA10450 > Udaeobacter. The sequence goes on along the minus strand of JBKOYE010000189.1, from coordinate 1,753 downwards.
GTCATTACCACAGATGTTCGGGCCCTGGCGATCAATTCGAGCGGTGACATTTTCGCCGGCACATATTTTACGGGTGGTGTCTTCCGATCGACCGACAATGGCGAGAGTTGGACCCCAGTGGACGATGGCTTGGCATGCACAAACATTTGGTCTCTGGCGATCAATCCGAACGGTGACGTTTTCGCCGGAACTGCGGGTTGTGGCTATGGCGTGTTCCGGTCGACGGACAACGGGGAGCATTGGACCCTGGCGAATAATGGTCTGACATCCACTGACATTGCGGCACTGGCGATCGGCGAGAACGGACACATTTTTGCTGGAACTTTTTCCCAATTCGGTATCGGTGGCGGTATCTTCCGCTCGACCGACAACGGCGATACCTGGACAGAACAAAATAGCGGCTTCACAGCACACGACGTTAACGCATTGGCAATCAACTCTGCCGGTCACATTTTCGCAGGCGCCGCTGGCGGAGCTTTCCGTTCGACAGACGACGGAGACAATTGGACCGACATCAGCAGTGGACTGATTCCTTCAGGTGGAAATGTTTGGGCACTGGCGATCGATACTGGAGGGTATGCGCTCGCCGGGACCGCTGGCGGTGGGGTATTTCGCAGCGTGGAATCGACGACGACTGGCGAGATCACGCTGAGCGCCGTGGGCTATAGAGTGCGGGGGAAGCACACAGTGGATCTTTCATGGAGTGGGGCGACTTCGACTGACGTCGATATCTATCGCGATGGCAATGTGATCACGACGGTGCCGAACAGCGGTTTTTACACCGACGCAATCGATGCGCGGAGGGGCAACGTTCGCTACACCTACCAGGTATGCGACGCTGATACTCAGAACTGTTCCAACGAAGTCATAGTGCGGTTTGGCGGCCCGCCATTACCGTAGAGCGGCCCAAAGAAATAAATTCAATCGACGCGGCGACCGGCAGTTGCCCGCATCCCGCCAGCCACGAAGCGATTGAAGGCGGGTTGGCGTCAGGAGATCATGGGCTTCGTCAGGTGGACGCCGCCGGCAAGCTCGCGGTGCTGCGGGTCACCTTCGATGACGGACAGGCATATGCGTTCAGACGCGAGGCCAAGTAGGGACGCCATCACTGCCAATGAACTTCTTCTCCGAGCTGAAGCGTCGCAATATTTTACAAGGTCGCGGTCGCCTACGCGGTTGTCGCCTGGTTGCTGATTCATAACGTTACAGGCGTTCAAGCTTTGGTTTTCGCGCGCACACGCCAAACCGACAAAGCCATTTCCGAAGTTGAGCGCCTGCTTACGACCCCGTTTGCTGTCGATTACTCCGACGACGGTATAACCCTTTCTGATTTACGGACGCGTTGAGAGTGAGACCCCACTCAGAGCGGAGCCGATGGGAATCGAGCGAGACAGACTGCGTGGAGCGCAGGCCGACAGACCGAGTGAGCAGGAGGGAACGAGTCAAACGACCCTCGATCCAGAAATTCCTCGCCGACACCCAGCCAAAGGCCACCAAATAGCTGATATTCTGGGAACTTAGTTTTCATTCCCGTTTCGCTGCCGTTTGACTCGGCTGTTGTCTCTCGTAGTGTTCGCGGCCCGCCTCCTCGGGCGGGCCTCCCTTCAATGGATAAAATCCGTAATATCGCCATCATTGCGCACGTCGATCACGGCAAGACGACGCTTGTGGATCAATTGCTGCGCCAATCGGGAACGTTTCGTTCCAATCAAAAGATCGAAGAGCGCGTAATGGATTCGATGGATCTCGAGCG
>JBKOYE010000061.1:0-10913 GCA_046725275.1 Verrucomicrobiota bacterium | reverse complement strand
GTTGTACCCAGCCCAGACAATCATTTCACTGCCGGTCCACACTGCCGTGTGCGAATCTCGACCAGAAGGCGCATTGGTGGTGCTAGTGGCTACCCATCCATTCGTGCCCGGATCATATCTGCCGCCGGTGTTGAAATAATTAAACGCACCATCCGTCCCGCCCCAGACGATCATTTCACTGCCGGTCCACACTGCCGTGTGAGCCTCTCGCGCATCGGGCGCATTGGTGGCGCTGGTGGCTGCCCAGCTGTCGGTGCTGGGATTATATCTCCCGCCGGTATTCGTAACACCGATGGAGTATCCGCCCCAGACGATCATTTCACTGCCGGTCCACACTGCCGTGTGCGAGTCTCGAGCAGAAGGCGCATTGGTGGTGGTAGTGGGTAGCCAATTATTCGTATCGGGATTGTATCTGCCGCCGGTGTTGAAATCGTTGCTGCCATTAAACCCGCCCCAGACGACCATTTCACTGCCAGTCCACACTGCCGTGTGAATTTCTCGGGCAAGAGGCGCGTTGGTAGTGCTGGTCGGGGTCCAGCTATCAGTGTTGGGATCGTATCTCCCGCCGGTATTCAAATAATGAGAGCTTCCATCGTAAAAATACCCACCCCAGACGATCATTTCATTGCCGGTCCAGACTGCCGTGTGAAATACTCGTTCGGATGGCGCCGCGTCGGTGCTGGTGGCTGTCCACGTATCCGTTCCGGGATTGTATCTTCCCCCGGTATTAAGAAAATTGGGGCTCTTAATTCCGCCCCAAACGATCATTTCGCTGCCAGTCCAGACTGCTCTGTGCTGCTCGCGGGCAGAGGGCGCGTTAGTAATGCTGGTGGCCGTCCAACTATCCGTGCTGGGGTTGTATCTCCCGCCTGTGTTCACATCGACGCTACCATCAAATCCGCCCCAGACGATCATTTCACTGCCCGTCCACACCGCCGTGTGAACCGATCGGGCAGAGGGTGCGTTGGTGGCGCTGGTCGCTGCCCAGGTATCGGGGGTGCATGCGCCGCCCGGATTCAATATTATAGGAAGACTGTAGTTAGTGCCCGCCAGTACCGTTACTTTCGGCATCTGGTTCTCCGCTCCAGCTCTGCCGGAGTCCAACGGCGCCTTGCGCCATTGAACCGTAGCGGGCTTTAAGCGCTCAGCCAACACTGGCCTGGCCAGACACTCTGCGATGACAAAGGGATCGTTGCCAAGCGATTCGAAAAGTTCCCACAACACCTCGGGCTGTTTCGTGTCCAGGGCCATCCGATCCATTTCAGCCTGCAACTGCTCGGGAGTAAGCGGTCGTCCCCAGTAATCCTCGATCGCTTGTGATTTGCCCAGGTAATCCGCGACTTTTCTGCCAAGCTGCGGCTGCGTCATTACCGCATCGAGCGATGGCTTGGGATCCGGCCGCTCCCCGCTGCCGCGGGGCCAGATTCGGTGACGCCAGTAAACGTCCTCGATGGCTCGCTGATAAGCTACGCGTTCTGCAAACGTGAGCGTTCGCTGGTCACGTGCCGCCGGTGCCCTGAAAGGGAAACAAATCAGCAGTGTTCCCGCCACAACCACAACCAGGTAACACCCGCCTCGAATTAGATGTGCTGTAATCGACCGGCTGCCTTGAGTTTTCATTTACTGGCGAGTTATGGCCGCGGCGCTGGCGTTGGGCGAGGCCTCGGTGTTGGCGCTGAGCGCGGCGTAGGCGTAGGTCTGGCTGTCGGCGTCGCCGTCGCGGTTGGAGTTGCTGTTGCTGTTGCTGTTGCCGTAGCCGTAGCACTAGCCGAAGCTGTCGGGGTCGGCGTAGCTGTAGGTGTAGGCGTTGGAGTGGGCGTAGCTGCGGTTCGACCAGTGTCAAACACGATCGTCCCCATAAACTCGCTGAAATAAAGATAGTATCCAGCAAACAGATATCTGCCTGTAGAATCCACAGCTAGTTTACCTGCCACATCTGGGCCAGACATAGTGCCCAGCGGGAGAAACGTGTTCGCGTCGAAAGCCATGATCCCCTGTAAAGTATGAACCGAAGCATAGGTGACCAAATCGTCCGAGCTCCAGGCCAGTGCTTGCGGGTACGGACCAGTGACAAAGGAACCTAATTCGGCAAAGTCGGAGGTTCTGAACTTTGCGATGTCGTAGCTATTCTGCCCTGAGCCGACCGTGTAGCAAATATAGCTTCCATTGTGGCTCAGCGTTAGATCCTCGCCGTTTGATCCGACGGTCCCGAATGGCGTCTGCAACAACAAAACAGGATTCGTGCCAGCGACGTCTATCTTATACATGGTCGAAGGTGAAAGCCCGTAGTCGCCGTAGTAGAGGGTGTTGCGGTCGGGGCTAATTTCTAAAGAGCCACCGTAAACAAAAACGCCGCTAACGTTTGGCCCGGTCGAACCACCGGTTGTCGCATCGATTTGAAATATCTGAGTCTGTCCAAGAACCCAGAGCCGATTTAGGCTGCCAAAGACGACATCCTGCGGCTGCTCAGGAAGAAGAAACGAGTCTATGACCGTTCGAGTCTGCGTATCAAAAACAGCCACAAAGTCTGATGTGCTGTTCGCGATATAAGCCTTGAAGCCGTCCGGTGAAAAAGCGAGGTTAATCGGCCCGGACCCGACAAAGACGGTGTCCTCAACAACCAGCGTGTTTGTGTTGACAATCGCGACCGAATTCTGGGATGGAATTGTCGCATACATCAGCGGCTCGGTCGGGCTCATCACGAGCGACGAAGCCGGAAATGTATATTCCGCGAGAATATCCCCAAAAGCCGCGTGCGAGTTATTTGTGGCGAATAAAGTACTCAGCCCGCAGATAAGGCCGAGGACTAGCCGCTTTGGAAGGAAAACAGATGAAAGTGGAGTCATAGAATAGCTGTTTAGCGGGAGTTTCGGCGCGACACCAGTGAAAAATCACCCCTCTTTAAAATCGCGCTGGTGTTCGTGCGTCTCGATCACGTTGCCAGCATCATCTTAGACCTTAATCACAGCATCATGTGAGCGGCTGCGATGCATCGCGTAGCCGATTGCGTTGCTGACGGCATTCGGTTCGCGATGCCACAGGCGACCGAATGGCAGCGCATCGGAAATTAGATCAACGCCGCGTTTGTCTTTGCGCGGTCGAATCTCATAAACGGCACGTCGCAGAAAAGCGTTCACAGGCGTCTTCGGCTGGTTTCTGGGCACAGGCTGTTTCTTCTTCGAGACGAAGGTCGCGTGGTTTGAACGCCTGGAGGGCGCCGGATTGCGTTTCAGTCTCGCGGCCTCACTTTACGATCTCATAAAGTTCGTAACCCTTCTGCGTTGCGTCTAGGATTAGCAGAAAACGGTCGCTCGCTTTTCTGACGAGAACGCCAACGGTGTCAGTATATTCCCCGCTGTTGACATCGTCATTCATCGTTAGGCTTCCTAGAAAAACCATATGATCGCCTGCGCTCGGATATAAGTAGCCGGATCGGCGTTGTGATCCGGTCGTCTTCTCAAAGAAAAGCTTTCCGTCTTTCCGGATAAAACGGCAATTAAAAAGGGGATACACGATAACCAAACGATCGTTGGCCTGAATGCTGCGGCACCGCCAGTTCCCAAGAAGATCCTTTTCCTTAAAAGGGCGGTCTTGCGGCTTAAGGCACGCGATCGCAGTCGAAAGATCTTTTGTATCATCCACTCCTCCAGCTTCGCGTGGACCCGCTGCAAGTCTTGCCGAGTTAAAGGCGAGAGTTAATGTTTCAGCAGATTCGACGCTTTCAACGTGCTGCGGTTTGATGCGCCGGCGCCATTCGGAAGTTTCTTCGTCCAACGGGATTGCGAAAAGACCGCCAGCGAGAGTCAAAATCAAGATGAAGGTGAGAAGCGGTTTTTTCATAGATCGCTGATTGTATTTGGTTCGACATACCATAGCCGACCGTATGGGAGCGCATCGGAAATCAGATCGACGCCAGATATATCGTTGTGTCGGCCTGCCGTCGGGCAATCAAAAAGCAGAAGGTGCTGGGAGCGTTTTGCCGTTTATGCTTATCACTCGGGAGGGCACAACTTCTCGCGGACGATCCGATTTAAGACTGCGCTTCGCCGCAGGAGTGCGACGGATTGCTTGACTGCCGGTCCTTCTGCCAATCCGTGGGCTAGTGCCAGTTCAAGGGCTGTGCGCATCCCGCGTAGGTCCCCCCGATCCTTGGCTCGACGCAGCACTATGGTGAGAACCAGTGGCCCGAGCGCGTCCTGCTGGCCGGGGCTAAGCGCGTCGAAAGCGGCGCGCCAACGAGATCGTGCTATCTCGCGGTCGAGCTTTCCCATGAGAGCCAAGCCGGAGTCAGGCGAGCCAGTCAATGGAACCGCTGTGAGTGGGTGACATCGCCGCCGTAAGCCTGCTGCGCAGAGGATGCCCATCATATAGGTGGTGTGATACGAGGTTGCAAATTGGTGGCGTAACTGCTCATCGGCCGTGGAGGTTTTGTAATGATCTGGATTAAATGTCGGCCCAGGGACGAAGCCCAGCTCGTCATCGGCTGCTGCCAAGAGCCCGAAAGCGAAACTGGCTGTCGGAGACCACGCGAGGGCGAGCAACGGCCACGTCATGGTGACTTCAGCGCTGACATCGAGGTCGTCGATGTCGAGGCTCAAGGCCAAAGCCGCATCGGCGTCAGCTGCAATTGCCGAGGACGGTCGAGGTAGACTCGCGCGTCGCCCGCCGAAATCAGTGGCGTACATAATGGCGTGAGTGAACGAGTAGACGTCGAACCGTGTGCAACCTAGGATATCCAACTGCCGTCCGAGCATTGATCGACCGAGAAGACCCCGCTCCGGGCGTACGGACATACGGCCGCCCCACATTCGTGTGACCCACTCCTGCTCCAGTCGGTCTTGCGGAAGCTCTGCTCCAAACTGATTTCCAAGCGCCATGCTTTCCATCAGCAACTGATCCACTAGGGCATCGGTATATCCCAGTCGGCTCAGAACGGCATGGGCTACGGCACAGTGAGCGGCACGGCTAGGATCTGCGCATATACCTGCGAGCATCGACTCACTGCGTGCCAAGGGAACCAGAAGAGCTGCGAGATGGCGAACACGCCCTTCAAGCCCTTCATCAACATCTTGAACGGACGCAGCGGAAACAAGAAGCATCGACGTCTCGGCGACGACCTTCTCGTATAAAGCGCCAAGGGGGCCATTGGATTCGGCGCTTTCTGCCTCAGGCCAGCCATCGGTCGGCAACGATTGTACCGCCTGCGCGGCGAAATCGAGCACTCGCGAAATTCGGCGTAAGAGGTCGCTCTTTTCCCAGGTTTGTGCTTCGCTACCCCTCGCTGAAGATAGGCATGACACGAGGCAGTAAGCTTACCCACCGCAAGTCGCCGTTAGTCGCTGCTCTTACTCATCGGCGCGATCTGTACCTGACGGATTTCGGGACCAGGCCACCCGCAGTTTATCATAATGTTCTTGTTCACGATGGTAACAAGAGAAGTTCCTGTCTTTGCCGCTCGAGCACCGTATTTCGCGATTATCCTACCGATGGCGTCGAAGTTGACAGCTTTGGTCTCAATAAAAGCATCGACAATCTCTTGCTCCAGTTCTGTGCGAATTTCATTTGGCATACTAGATCTATACGTTAATGCGATTTGCGGTGTCAAGCGGCGAATCAGCAATATCATTTTCAACACCGCGATGAAGCTATTCGAGTGTGGGGCAATTTGGGGTCAAATCTAAATTTAACATCTCCGTGATGAGATTGGATCCTGCGCTTGCAGTGTGCGTGGACCGCGTTCGGCGAATCCTCTGGGCCGCCGCCGTATAATCCAGTCCGCCAAAAAGTTCGCCAATTTCGCGCAGCGATTTGCTTCCCGTCTCCCAAACCATCCACATGGCTACATCCCTGGCGTGCAGGCCTCTTTCGCCGCGCGCAACCAAGCGCCCTCGATCCACCTGGTATTTTTCTGCTACTCTGTTCGCCTCAATGGATGCGGCCGCCTTGCGTACAGAGATAATTTCCCGGCGCTGTTTGTGCAAACCTTTTACCCGATCTCGCAGCTTCTGCACAAAGGATTCGTGTCCCAGGACCGCCTGCCACTGCACCGCTTCCAACGGGTTCTCCACCTCCCGTAACAGGCCCTCCTCGACAAAACCCTGTAGCGCAATTGCTCCGCTCGTCTGGGCCCCGCAGCTCGTCCAACACCATCGCCTCTTGGACGAAGAGAAATGGCGCGCTCAGAGCAGCGTACCCACGATCGCTGCTCCATCTAAAGGCGAGAAAACGTTTCCGTCGGTCACTCGGAGTGCCTCGCCCCAAACTCACCCCTCGCACGTTGAGCAGTGGGAGAGCAGGATCAACGTTAAAATTTAGATTTGACCGCGTTCAAAGAAAGGTTCGCAGACTCTCAGCATCTCGGCTTCTTGCGTTTCGGTTAATAAAATAATGTCGAGATTTTCGTGACTGCCAAACGTAAATGCGAAGATCTTTCCCACGTTTTCAGCTAAGGCAGGTTCGGGGCCAGATCGAGCGCGAAGACAAAGGGCTACCGCGAAAGACTCCCCGCCATAGGCAACTCGCGCCAGATACGCCGTATTGATGTTTTCGTCACGCTCGAAAAATTCTGACAAACGGCACTTTAATTCCCGCTCGGGTGGACCGTCTTGCTCTCCCAAAAATCGAAGCTGAGCAACTTGGAACTCCTCGGGTTTCTTCTTGAACTTGGAATTAAACCGTGACATTTTTATATGGTCTTCACGCGAGCATCTTCTTCAGTGCGATAAAGCTCGGCCCACGCGATCGACTCAAATTCGTTGTCATGGATTTGTTCGCGTCGCTCTGGGTTCTCGATAAGCAAACGAGCGACGTGCACGAACACCGGCCATTTCTGTATGGCAAAGAGCGAGTCGCCCTTGTGCCGAGTTGCGATGAGCAAAGTGTCAATGTCTCGTCCGCCGAGTCCATAAAGTTGCCCTACGAGCGGCGGTTCGACTTTCACTAAAAGCAAATCGTCACGATTGTCAGAACCTACCCGCTTGATGCGTTTGCAGCTTCTCGGTTCCACGAGCCGATAACTGTCGCTCGAAGCGAGGAAAAAATCTGGATTCTGCATGTATTTCCTCAAAACCGCGGGTTGAGACCCTGCACGTTTTGCAACTGGATTTGTTGTTGCGGATGGGGGACTTCCAGTTCTCGGAGACCACCATCCCCACCATGCAGCGGCAACGCCTCTCGCGCTGTTACGCCTTCAGTGTTCCGCAAGATGCCTTCGCTCAGGAAACGTCCGCTGTTCTGATTCGGCAAACCAGCAGCATTGCGGTAGTTCGGGACAGTTCGCGGATCAACCGGTGTCCAAGACTTACTCCACGCTTTGGCGTCATCCCCCCACACACGGAACACCTTAATCAACTGCCCGACAGTCTTAACGCCGCCAACCGGCACACCCATTCCGGCTCCGCCCGTGTCGTCGATAACTTTGTAAACAGACTGTACCCAATGTGGCATCGCTGCGCGATTGTTTTCGGTCCACCTAATATACGTCCGGACGGAAGTGCGGTACTCTGGTCCGCCGGTCATTCTGTCGGTAGCTATGACCGCATCCTTTAGAGCTTGGGCTCCCCGCCCGAACGCTTTCATCAGTTGCTCAGCTTGGAACGCCCGCAAGCCCGTCGTAACGGCTCCGCTTGAGCGATCGAAATGCTTTTGCCGGTCCCACAGGCGCTCCATCGAACTTGTGGGGGCTGGGCCGGCTACATCCAGCCCCATCGGATCAGTGAAATCGACGGGATCATTATGGCAGTAGCGGAAGAGGTTGTAATCGCCGGCGTCGAACAGCTTCGGGTCTTCGCTCATGAACCGGCCCAGGCCGGAGTGGTACACTCGCGCTCTGTATTCATAGACCCACGCTCCATCGTATTCCCTGCCGGTGAACAAAAACCGGTTGCCGTAGGAGCTGCCTGTTCGCACGGTCCAGTCAGGTGCGTAGATGGTGGGTAACCCAAAGGCATCGTAGCGATATCGCTCGATAATTTGCCCGCTTCCGCCGTTCAAACTAGTCAGGTGCGTTGTGCTTCCCTCGTGATCTTGCTGGAAGTAAAAGGCCTGGCCACCATTGACGGCAGGATCAGTGCGCATCAGGATTTCATCTACGCCTTTGCCGTAGAGATTGCGCGTAATCTGCCCGTTTAACCTGTATTCCAGAATGGGCTTGTCGCCGTCGTAAATGTAATAGGTGGTGTAGGCCGAGTTGTTGTTGATTATGCGTCTCACGCATCGGCCAAGCGCATCGTAAGCGAGGTCGTAGGTAAACCCTGGGGCAGTGACCTTGGTCAGCTCCTGGTCTCTCATGTAGTAGTAAGTAAACCCACCATACACCTTGATCTCGTGATTGAGGCCGTTCGTCACGGCGGCTCCGCCAACCGATGTGTATTGATTTATGCTGTTCGGGCTGTAGCTCGTACCGTTTACGCTGAGCCGATTGCCTGCCTCGTCCAGCGTATAGGTCACCGTGCTCACGTTCGGGGCCGTCGGTCCCTGGCCAAACTGGATGCCTGCCATGTCCAGAGGATAAGTCCCCGGACCGCCGGCGCATTCGCGCTCAAAGGAATAATCGGCGCTCTTAACAGCCGAGCCGGTCCCGCCGACGTAGGCGATCGCCTTCAGCGTCGTGGTGTGGAGGCTCTGGACTGTGAACGAGGCCGTACCGCCGTTGGCCAGTGGTGTACCGTAGGTTGGGGTCGGAGTGCTTCCATCGGTGGTGTAACGAATCAGCGCATTGGTTGTGGTGCTCGAGATGATGACATTGAAAGTGTAGTTGAACGCGCAAGCGGTGTAGTAAACGCCGTCGGGGCTAAAGGTGGGCGTGGCTATTTGTCCGGGCGGTGTGGGGGTCGCGCTTGGCGTAGGCGTCGGTGCTGCACCGTAAGTGGTTACGTTGAGTTCACCGTCCAGATAATAGGTAAACGAGTCCTGTAAGTTGTCTTCGCGCGTAACGCTGCGCAGCCGGCTGATGGTATAATAGTCGTAGTTTTCAATCCCGAGGCGCGTGTTTGTGGTAGTGTTTTTCACTTCCACGCTCTTCATTCGATTGAGCTCATCCGGGACGTAAATCTGCGCAATGTGGTTAACCCAATTGTAGCGCTGCATCTCATTGGAAGCTGGGTCGTAATAGTACTGGAACGAAACGACGCCACCGGTAGGCTTGATGGTCTCAAAGCGCCCTATGCCGTCGTAGGTGAACGTGTAGTCATAAGCGGGGCTTACGCCAGCCACGTACATCCTAAGCAGCTTCCCATCGTCATCATAGCTGGGATAATTGACGTCCCTCACATTGCCGACGCCATTCACGTAAACCGTTTGTCGATCCAGAGTGAGACGTCCGGCGTCATCGTAGAAGCGCCGCACGTCCGCGATAAAGTTGGTCCAGAAAGTGCCTGTTCCGTTTGTTGCCATGGTAAGGCGGCTGGCGTCGTCGTAACCGATTCCGCGCCACTCGCCATCAGCCGGCCAGCCGGCCCACCACTCCATAACCTTGCGGTTGCGATTGTCATATGCGAAATACTGGACTTCGTTGTTGACGGTAGTCCGGCTCTCCAGATTGTGCGCGTCGTCGTAAGCCCATGACTGCGATGAACCATCGTGGTAAGTCATCTGAGTCTTCAGGCCGGCGGCATCATATTTAAATTGACAGTTGTGCATTTCGCCGTCGATGACTTTCTGGAGCAGGCTGCCAGAATGTCCAGGGTCCGCTGGATCTCCGTTCCACGGATTGTATAGAAATTGCGTTACAATATTGACACCGGTGTCCTTAGGCACTGTATCGGTTTTTATCCGGTTCATCCCATCGTACACTTTCGTCTCGGTCGTTTGATCAGGGCGAAGGATCCTGGTGATATTGAAACCGTCATCATAATAGAATTGGGTGGTCCGGCCAAGCGGTTCTCTGACCTGCCATTTACGGTTGCGACTGTCGTAATCGGTATAGGTGGTATAATTGCCAGGCGTGCCGGTGCCACGCGGGTCGGTCATCCAATCCTGGTTGCCGACAAGATCGTAATGAAACCAGGTGGTATTCCCGCCGACGCTAGCTTGTGTCTTCCGAAAATTCTCATCGTAAACGTTCGTGGTCATTATGCCAGCGGGTGTGCTGACTGTGTCGGGGTTGTTGGTCGTGTGCAGGTAAGGCGAGCCACCGCCGCCGTTGGTTGGGGTGTAGGTGTAAGTCGTTGTGCGACCAGTTGTCTGACCGATCGGATCTTTAACCGTGAGGACCCGGTTGTAGCTATCGTACGTATAAGATGTGCGCTTTCTCAACTCGTTCTCTTCCCAAAGCTTGTTCCCGTAAGCGTCGTAACCAAATGACCTATATTTACCGTCGCCATGCGTGATCTTCGTCACCAAGCCGCGGCCTGCCACGGGCGTGCCGTTGGGGCTAGTACCCATGACTAAGTCGTACTCGTAAGTCTCGGAGGCGACATTACCGCTTCCATTCGCCGGCAGGGTCATGGTCTTGAGGCGATCTGCCCATGGGTTCTTAGTAGCGTCCCCATCCGGATAGTAGGTATAGTGCGTCTTCGGATCAGCATCGAGCGCAGTGCTATTCCAGGTTGGTTCCCACTTGTCGACGAGCAGACCGCGTCCAGCTGAATCGTAGCGGTAGTGAACGTAGGCTCCGTTTTTCAACTGATGACGTTTAATCTGCCCATGCATTTGGCCGGTAGTTGGGTTTGCCGGTCCACATTGTCCACCCGGCTCCGCTTGATCGCAGTAGGTGAACGTCTCGCGCGCCAGCAGGGCAAGGTTTCCGTCCTTGTAATCGGTCTGGTAAATCTTATGGGTGTTCGCATCGCGGGAGTGGACGATTTGGCTGCGGCACTGGCTCGCGGGTGTGTACTCCGTGATGGAGGTCAGGTAATGCCCGTCGATGGCGGAGCCCGCTTCGTCCTGATAACCGTAATCGATGTGTGTATTGT
>JBKOYE010000017.1:0-12163 GCA_046725275.1 Verrucomicrobiota bacterium | reverse complement strand
CGAAAATATCTACGTCACAATCGATCTCGATTGCCTGCGCATTGAAGAGGCGGTGACGAACTGGGAGAGCGGCCGATTCACGGCATCCGATCTTGAATGGGCGCTCCAAAAGCTCCGCGAATCTGGTAGGGTTGCCGGTGGTGATATTTGCGGCGCGTATTCGCCGCCACATTACACACGTTGGAAGCAACGTTTCGCCGCCGAGTTCGACCGGCCGAAGCTTGCGCAACCGAATGTTGAAAGGGCGCGCCAGAGAAATCTGGCAGCGCTGGAAAAATTGTGGCCGCTGCTCGCAACATCGGTGTAGGGCAAAGCATCGCTTGCGAGAAGCGCCGCTTTGCATTTGCAGCAAATTGCCATCGTGTCTTGTGAGTCGAAAATGTTCCTCGCTTGAACGAACGGCTCCTGATCTTACTGCTCTGCCTCGCTGCGGCGCTTCGCGTCTTGATCTACTCAGCGGCATTCCCTTTCTTCAGCAACAATGATGAAGATCTCCACTTTGATCTGATCACGCAGTATTCGCACGCGCGGGTTCCGCGTAGCTTCGATCGCCTAAAGGAGGAGACACTCAATTGGATTGTGCCCTACGCGTCGCCGGAATTCCTTTCGAGTCCTGAGCAATTTCCCGGCGCAACATTTCCAGCACCGTTATGGAAACGATCCTGGTCAGAGATTGAGCCGGAGATTGCGGCAACAAGAGAAGCATGGAGCAGCGAAATCAATTTCGAATCATCGCAGCCACCGGTGTATTACGCGCTGGCAAGCGCTTGGTGGTGGATCGGGAAGCATGTTGGACTCAGCGGCATTCAATCGCTGTATTGGATTCGGTTCCTGAATATCCCGCTCATCGCGATCGTCGTTTGGCTTGGTTACGTAGCCGCGCGGACAATTGCGCCGGAGCGAATCGATTTGCGCATCGGCGTGCCGCTGCTGATCACCTTCATTCCTCAGAATGTTTTCTACGCAATGAACAACGATGTGCTGTCACCTGTGTGCTTCGGCGCGTTGTTCCTTTGCGTTTTACAATGGTTGCGAACGAATGCGCCGAGCTTTTTGCTTGGAGCGATTACAGGTCTGGCGGTCGCAGTCACGTGCCTGACCAAGCTGTCCAACGTGCCGCTGGTGGCAGTCGCGCTCGCAGTGATCGTTGCGAGAATCATTACACTCATTTTACGAACACCTCACGCCGGTCTAGTCGCCCTTGCCGCACTGATTTCGTTCGCCGCAATTCCGCTCGGCACTTGGATGCTGTGGACAAAATTTCATTTTGGCGATCTCACCGGATCGACAGCGAAAATTAGTTTACTCGGTTGGACACGAAAACCGTTGGGCGACTGGTGGCAGCATCCGATTTTCACGCCGCGCGGTGTCTGGACTTTCTGGTCGGATTTAATGGCGAGCTTGTGGCGCGGGGAAGTCAGTTGGCATGGTCAGCCGTTGCGTTGGCGCGGTGCCGATGGATTCTACACGGTCTCGTCATTGCTTCTCCCCGCCGCGGCTATTGCAGGCTTATGGAAACAGGATGGGCTTACCGCATTCCAGCGACAGGCGATTGGATGCGCAATTTTGATTTTTCTGGCAGGCGTTGCGTTTCTGGCACTGCTTTCGATTCAATTCGATTTCGGCAACTGCATCAACCCGTCACGGGAACATCCATATTTCACATCTGGCCGATTGCTAAGCGGCGCGCTGATTCCATTCGCCGTTGTCTATGTGTATGGCGTCTCCTGGATGTCTGGTCGGATCAACGCCGCTCTGCCTCTCATCGTGTTAGGATTAATCTTCGTGTTCATGATAACCTCGGAGATTCTGGTGAACCGGGTTGTGTTCATGAGCGAGCATAACTGGTTTCACCTTTGACATTTCTGCATTCGATCGAGTGCGATTTGAGACTAAACGACGCCGCGTTTCCTCGGTGACATCCGTGCCACCAATCGAAAGATCGGCAGTGGCATTAATCGAGTGAGAAGCATTAACAGCTTCATCGCGAACCCCGGAATGACGAGCGGCCGGTCTGCTTCGAGTGCTGCGAGCGCATCGCGCACGACCTGTTCGACTGTAACAACGAGGAACTTCGGACCGATGTCCGACTGCACTCCCTCCCGCTTGGCGACTTGCTGAAATTCTGTCACAACCGGACCGGGGCAGACAGCGCATACGCTCACGCCTGTCTCACGAAGCTCGGCTCGAAGCGCTTCGGAAAAACTTGTCACGTATGCCTTCGTGGCAGCGTAAACAGCCAAGCCGGGGATCGGGAGAAAGCCAGCCGATGAACTGATATTGACAATGCCTCCGCGGTGTTTTGCGATCATCTGCGGAACCAAATGACGAGTAACCAACGTCAGCGTCGCAACGTTTACCAGCATCATTTCCTTGTTACGAACAGGATCACTCTTCGTGAAAGGACCGCTGTCGCCGAGTCCGGCGTTATTGATTAAGAGATCGATTTCTAGTTTCTCGCTATCAAGCGACGCCAGGAAACCCTGCAACTGCCCAAGATCAGCGAGATCAACTTTTCGAATGTGAACAAGAAGCTTCGGATGCTCTCGTTGCAGTTGACCAGCTAGCTCGATCAGCCTTTCATCACGCCGTGCGATTAAAATGATCGAGTGCGCGCGATCGGCGAGCTGGCGCGCAAATTCACGACCGATGCCGGCCGAAGCGCCCGTGATTAGTGCATTACAACCATCGAGTTTCATCGCCTCTCCAAAGATTCCAACTCCCGCTTTGTCAACGCCCGCCATTGCCCGCGCGGCAGATCGCCAAGCCGAAGATTACCGATTCGAACACGGCCAAGATGTTTTACATGATATCCGACGGCTTCAAACATGCGTCGAATCTGCCGGTTGATTCCCTGCCGCAGCACAACGCGTAAGCGCGTCGGCGAAACGGCATGGAGTCGCACAATCGTTGCCCGCTGACCATCGAGAAAAATTCCGCGCAGCAATTTCGGCGCGACCGCGGGATCCCATGGCCGATCCAGTGTTACCTCGTATTCCTTCTCGACCTTGTAACGCGGATGCGTAAGCCGCTGTGCGAGATCGCCGTCGTTCGTGAGGAGCAACAAACCTTCGGTTTGTGCGTCCAGACGCCCGATGTTGGACAGCCGCGAGAATTTTCCCGGCAGCAAATCAAAGACAGTGTCGCGCACGTGCGGATCTCTCTGGGTCGAAACGAATCCGGCGGGCTTGTGCAACATGATGGTGAGCGGCGGGGCGACATGAATAAGTTTGCCATTCACCTTGACGTGGTCGCGCGCGTCGGGTTGCGCGCTGAAGTCAGTGCAGGTTTTACCGTTGATAGAGACCCGTCCCGCCGCGATCAATTCATCGCAATGCCGGCGCGATCCAAGGCCCGCTGCGGCCAGGAAACGATTTAAGCGCATCAAGCGAGCTTAACGGCCCGCTTCAACGCTTCAACGTGCTAAACGTCCGGCTTTGTCTTCGGCAAGCCGACCACTTTCTGACCATCCTTCCACTGGCCGCGTTTCTTGAGAAGCTCGACGCGCTCAAAACGCTTCAGCACATTGCGCTTAGCCGCGATGGTGCTGGCGCCTTTTAAACTGCGATGTTGTGACATAAATTCGTTGAACCGGTGAAGAGTTGGAGTGGAAGTGAGCCGGCACAGTAGCGCGACTTGGTCGTTTTTCAAGAACGCCCAACAAACGAATGAACTCGTTTTAGAGCTGATTGCTAAGCACAACGTACGTGCCGGATGTAGTGACCTGGTGATAAACGTGAAACCGGCTGGTAACTCGCTCCTTCCAGTAGTCCGCTCGGCCTTGCTCCACAATCAGGTAAACCGCCTCGGCTTGACCCCATTTGTCCAGAACCGCTTGTTCGTTGAGAAAAATGTCGGTGGCGGATGCGCCGATCGGAGCTTCCTTTCGGGGTTTTTGGTTAACAAAAAGGAATTTTCGATTGAGATAAAAAATAAGGCTGCTGCCCTCGTCCAGCGGCCCTTCAAACATCGCGTGGCCGCCTGTCTCCAAGCGCGGATTCAGGTAACGGGCGACATCGCCAAGTGAGAAATAGGGTGCCGTTTTGGCAACGCCTATTACCATGCTGAGCCCGGCTGGGATCATCGATGCCGCCAAAGCAACGGCCGCGAGTTTCCCGCGCTGTTTGAAAATGAAGTAGAGCGCTACAATCGAGAAAAACACGAATGACACGGCCGTAATCACCAGCATGGGCCGCAGTGCTACCCAGGCGGATACAGGCATATCATGCAAGGCTCTCCACGCGGTCCAGCGGGCATCCATTACTCCCCAATCTCCGTTTAAAGCACGCGCGGCACGCGCCACGAACAGCGCTCCGCCCGCAAGGATCAGACCGGTAACACCTACCGCGATCGCGCCCGCGGAGCGCAACCATTGCGGAGTCCGATCCCAAGCCATGGTTGCCCAGAGCGCAAACGCGCTCCACATACTCATCGAATAGTAATCCTGTCGCTGTCCCAAAAAGAGCAGCGGAATGAACACCACGCCCATCCAGCAAAGTAGCAAGGCATCGCCGAAATTGATCTCCCACGGCCGTGTAATGCGGCGCCAGGCAAAAATCAATCCCGGCAGCAGCGCGATCGACCATGGAAACCACCAGGCCACATGCAGGATCACAAATTGATAGGCAGGCACGCCGAGGAAATCGTGCGTCTCATCCGTGAGCCCGCGCAAGTGTCCGAGCCATTCGGACCTGACCAAATAACGAAAGTAATCCGGGAAATGCCATTCCGCCCAGATGTGCCAGGGCGCCACAATGAAAAGAAAAATCACCGCATATTCCCACCGCAGCAGCGCGCGGAACCGCATCCTGGCTTCGCGATAAAAAATCGAGACCAAAACAAAAACGACAACGGGGTAAACGATGCCGAGTAATCCTTTCGTTAGGCAAGCCAGTGCGGCGAAAATCCAGACACCGGCAAACCACAACCGGCGATGGCGCCTCCGTTCATAGCCGCATACTCCGCAGAACATCGCGCCAGCCATGAATGCGCTCACGAGCGGTTCGGGCATGACGATGCGCGCCAGAAGAAACGTGCCGCAGAAGCTCAGATAAATCAGACCGGCAATGAAACCGCGCCAGTAATCCGAGAGTTTTTCGCCAATCAAAAATATAAGTGCAACCGTGGCTACGACGGCCAGCGCTACCGGCAGCCGGGCCGCTGCCTCATTCACGCCGAGAATTTTGTACGAAGCAATGATAAGCCAGTAGAGCAATGGCGGTTTTTGCAGGCGCGGTATGCCGTTGTTCGTTGGGAGCAGCCAGTCATGGCGCGCAACCATCTCGCGCGCTGCTCCGGCGTATTGGCCTTCGGTTTCGCTGTAGAGGTCCCCGGTCCCAATCGTCACGACGTGTAATAGCGCTGCCAGCGCAATCAGAATTACCAGCAGAGCATGGCGCGTAGGCGGCGGCAGCAGTGCTCTCGGCTCCAGCAGGGTTTCTTCAATGTTTAAGGTGCGGGCGCTTGCAGTCATTGCACAGATTCTCCACCGGGAACCGTTCCAGCTTGAGATTCGCGTTCGCAACGTTCGCTGGATTCCGCTTTGTCGTACGTTTTCCAATGCTCAGGCAAACGCAGCAATTTTCCCGTCGGCATCTCGATCAATGCGAGCATCTGGCGGCACTCGGCGATCAACGTGTTATCTTGCGGACGCGTGATGCGGAACGCGCACCAGAACCGCGCGCGCTCTGCGCGATCCAGCCAGCCGTCAATCACGAGCCGGTCGCCGAGCCTGGCGGCGCGGCGATATTCGATCTCGGTCCGAACCACGACCGGATACGTTTGCCTTTGGGCCATTTCCGTCAGCGCGAGTCCGAGCTCCTCTGCAAGGTGAGTGCGTGCGATCTCAATAAAACGCAGATAGGCGATATTAGATACTACGCCTCCGCAATCGGTATCGAAAAACATTACTTGGACTTCTGTGCGAATACGGGGGGTCATGGCGATTTAGATTTCCAATCGTAAATTAGATTTGAGATGTCCGTTCCGCACGTTTTTTGGTCACGAATACGAAACAGCATGATCCGTTTGGCTTCGCAACACTGCTGCGGCAGCCCAAGGCAACTCCTTTTGTTTGCCGGGCTGATTCTCGTACTCTATGCAAGCACGGCAATAGCAGCCGAAGGTTTACTCAAATTCGCCGGAATCGCTTCTTCTCCGGGTTCAACGGTCAAGGCTAACGTCGCGTTGAGTGCACAGGGAAAATTGTTGGCCGCTCAGGGCGGAAATACCGTGCCTCCGAATGCCGTGGCCGTACTCGCGACGCCGTCGAACTTTGATCCGCGAAAGAGTTGGCCGGTATTGATTGTGTGTTCTACCAGCGACTTCAAACGCCAGAACCGGAATGATCTTGTTGATTTTTATCGCACAGTAGGACTCGCTGAAGGCTGGGTACTGCTGGCCGGAGACGGCCCCCAGAATGCGCGCAACGACACTGCCGCGTGGCGTGGCGCAATGACGCTCGCCGCTGTTGATGCGCTGCATCGCAGTTTTCCCGGATCGGACAGGTGGCCGGTCGCGTGTGCAGGTTTTTCCGGAGGAGGAAAAGGTGTCGGTTACGTCGCGCCTCTGCTCGCGAGGAATGGCTGTCGCGTCGCTGGCATCTATATTACCGGTGCAAACGAAGACCACCTGAGCTATGGCTACGCCCGGACCCAGCCCGGTGCGAATTTTTTGAGCACGCCAATTTACATCAGCGCCGGTCACGATGATCGGATCGCAACGGTAGAGCAGCAATACACCGTCGCCGGTTCGATCAAGCGAACCGGGTTCACTCGAATGCGAATCGGGACTTTCCATGGCGGGCACGAAGTGAATGACGGGCAAACTTCGGTCGCTCTCCGCTGGTTCCGCGAACTGGCGAAATAAACGCATCGCTTTTGATTTCACTGACGGCGTTGTCCATCGATCAGACGTACGAGCTCAACCGCGCGTGAAATGCGAGCGCGAATTTTCGGCCATCTCGTAAGGTGATAGCTACTGCGTCAAGCCCAGAAACATTGTACAGCCAGCCGTACGGCGTCAGATGAATGCCCCAGCCGTACCACCACCGAATACGCACCAGAATGGTCGCTAGAAGGGACCAGATGATAACGTGACCGATCTGCGTGTGCTCGTATCGCGTCACAGAAGTTTGTCCGCGCGCGGGGGCGCACTCGCTGCTTGTTGAAACTTCTCCAGCGACTTCACCAAGTTGCCGGGCAACGGCCGCACGCGATCAAAGATGCGCGCGGCCAGCGGTTTGGCCGTGGTGTAACCGGCGGCGAACATCTCCAAGCGCGCATCGAGATTGTCGATGTAGTGAAGCGCCATCGCTTCGGGCGTTTTTGGCGCGACGGGCGAACCAAATTCCAGCTCGCCATGATGTGCGCCGATCAGATGCAAGAGATGCATTCGGACATCTTCCGATGCCGGCGAGAGATTTTTCCAAGCGTCGGCGTTTTCGATACTGAGCCTTCTCCACAACGCGTTCACCAACTCTACTCCGATGGAGATATGCCCCACCAGTTCACCGAGTTCGTCATAGTTCATGACGAAGCCGTTCTCCGGCAGCACATTCTCCCAAAGTTTGCCCGAGTCGTGGAAAAGAATTCCCGCGAGCAACAGGTCGAGGTTCAACTCGGGGTAGAGGGGTGTGATCTCCTTCGCGACGCGCATCATCTGCGCGGTGTGCTCGACCAGTCCGCCGCGCCGGGCATGATGATAATTGCGTGCGGCCGCGGTGCGCCGGAATCGCTCGCCCCATTCGTCGAGAAAAGCTTCGCCCAAACCGCGCAACCGTGGATCCGCGAGGGCCGCCACAGTTTGCCTGACAAATTCGAAGTCGGCTGCCTGTTTAGCGCGCAAATCTGAGGGGCCTTTCAGCAATTCGTTTTTTTCCTGCTCAGTTAATGGCCGCACAGTCCATTTACGAGCGTCAAGTCCGTACTGGGACTGATAAAAATCGGCGGTGAGCTCGATGAAATCCTGACTGGTTAACGCGCTGCACGTTTTGTACGCAGGATGATCGCTCCAGACGCGCAACGTCATCCGGTCACATGCGTCGGCCAACGTAAGTTCGCAGTACGGCTGCTGTTCGCGCGTGAGCTTGGGCGTGGCGCTTTCCACCTGGACGTGCACGCGTGCCGGTACGGTGCCGTTCTGTGCTGCCCGGCGAATTTCCGTGAGAGTTAGTAAATCCACAGAGCTAATCTATCACGAGTCGCAAGCTGTAGTCGCCTCGCTGTGCGAGGCGTTGCGCTTCCCACAGGCAAGCGGCTACAAGGGCGATCGATTATGCCAACAATTCGCGGTTGCGCCATATGTACGCTCCATTTGGTCCGATGTTTCTGAAGCGCCTCGAATGCAGCGCATGCGGGCTTGAGCATGAATGGTCTCGGCTGCAAAATCTTTGTCGCACCTGCAATAAACCATTGTTTGCAATCGCTGATCTCGCTGCGGCGAGTCGAACGATGACCACCGAGACATTGCTCGCGCGGGAAAAATCATTGTGGCGTTATCGCGAAGTCTTGCCGTTACCAGCCAATGTTGAGCCGGTCTCGTTAGGCGAGGGCGGAACGCCGCTGTTGCGCGCTAAAAGGTTCGGTGACGATGTCGATCTTTGGATCAAAGATGAGTCGCTCAATCCGACACAGAGCTTCAAGGCACGGGGAATGAGCGTAGCCGTGTCAGTGGCGAAATATCTCGGCGCAACAAAGCTCGCGGTCCCCAGCGCGGGTAATGCCGGTGGCGCGCTTGCTGCGTATGCAGCTCGAGCCGGTGTGGAGGCGCACGTCTTCATGCCCCGTGACACGCCGCGCGCGAACCTTGTCGAGTGCCGCGAGCTGGGCGCTCGCGTGACCCTGATCGACGGTTTGATCACCGATTGCGCCGCGGAAATCGCCCGGCGCAAAACAGATGAAGGGTGGTTCGACATGTCCACGCTCAAAGAGCCATATCGCGTCGAAGGAAAAAAGACGCTCGGTTACGAATTAGCGGAGCAACTGAACTGGCAATTGCCCGATGTGATTCTTTATCCGACCGGCGGCGGCACTGGTCTCATCGGGATGTGGAAAGCGTTCGACGAAATGGAAGCACTCGGCTGGATCGGAAAAAACCGGCCGCGCATGTTCGCGGTACAAGCTGCCGGTTGCGCACCCATCGTTCGCGCGTTCGAGGGCGGAGAAAAAACCGCTGCAGAATTTCAGGATGCGTTCACGATCGCCTCCGGCCTGCGCGTTCCAAAAGCGATCGGCGATTTCCTGATCCTGAAAATTCTCCGCGAATCCAATGGCGGTGCGATTGCCGTCGATGACGAAGAAATGATCCGCGTCGCGCGTGAGGTCGGAGCAAAGGAAGGTCTCTTCGTCTGTCCCGAAGGCGCCGCGTGTTTCGCCGCGCTGAAACTGCTTCGCCATGCTAGGAAAATCGCTTCCGGCGAACGCGCCATAATCTTCAACACAGGCTCGGGGATAAAATATCTCGAAGCGTACTGACCGCATTTACGTTTTTTTGCCGGCGAAGATGGAGATGCGTTTCGCAAAGGCTTTTGATGGCTCGGCGTAAAAGCGACGTCCAAGTTCCAGAGCATCGCGGCGTAATCGTTTGCAGCGTTTGCCAATTAATTTCTGGAGCTGGGCCAATTCCTTGGCAAGCGCCTCATCGCCGCTCTCCTTCTCCAGCCGCGCGCGAAGGAAATCGAGATCGTGCTCGCGACCTAGTAATTCGCCGAGGACGTCAGCGTCGTGAGCCATCTCTTCCAGCACCACGCGGTTCAGGGGCTCCAAAATGCGCAATTGATACCACGCATCTTTCACTCGCTTGCGCCAGGCATGAAAATGTTCCGGGTCCGGATCGTCAATTGTTTTGGCGAGCGCGCGATGGCCGCGTCTGTAAATCTTGCCAACTGCGCCGCAAATTTGTTTCCAATTCAGGCCATCCAGCGGCCATTTCATCAGGCGCGCTTTGACGCCTTCTAATTGCGGAATCGCCTGGCTCTGCCAGCCGGCGAACGCCGCGGAAAAACTTTCCCGTTCGAGCAACAACAACTCCCCGGTGCGCGGAAAGAGTTGTTGTTCCTTTTTTTTCGATGCCTTATCGCGCAGTTGAATAAACGTTTGCAATCGCACCTGCGCATCGCGCAAGTCGGAGACCAACCTTCCGATCCCGCGCACACAACGGTCCTCCTGCGCATGGCAATTTTTGCCGACCTGGCCGATCGCAAGCCGCATTGCCGCGCGCAGCTTTTTCAAATGCTTCCGCACTTCGTGCACAGTGACGCCACGCTCTTTGGCGGGGTTTTGACACATGTGAAGTGCTGAGTCGATTTGCTCGCGCAAAACGCGCTTGAGACCTTCCGGCAAGGGTTCGCGCAATTTTAAACGAAAGCCCATGGCGTTTGCTATTTCAGCGCGAGTCGCACGTTGCTGTAGCGCTTTTCGCCGGTGACTTCCCGCCCAAACCAGGAAGGCGCCTCGAATCCGCGGTAGCTCGCGCGATCGGGGAATTCCACCTCCGCCACCACCAGACCAGCATGTCTACCGCGATAAATATCGAGCTCGATCAGCAGTTTTTCCCAAGGAATTTCGTAGCGCACTTTTCGGAGTCTTCTGCCGGCCGTGCCAGGCCAGAGCGCCGCGAACTGTTTCTGGCTCAGCTTGATCTCGCGTTCTTCGCGATGGCTGCCCCGACCGACCTTGAACGTCAGAGATGCACTGCTGCCTGTCTTTCGCAGGCGGACTTGTCTGCCCGATTCGGTTGCCAGATAACCTTGCTCGATAGTCAAGCAGCGCGACCGCTTCAGGTTGTCCGGCACGCTTTTGACCAAAAATTTTCGTTCAATTTCGCGATTGTTTCGCGTTCGATTGCCCCCTCGCACAAGGTGAACATCCTAGACAGCATAGATGTCGTGTCGAGACTTTCGCGCGGTGAAGGTAGAACGCGTTGTCCTCACGCGTCGGCAACGGCCTGCGGCCTTTTGCCGCCTAATACCTGGCCTTCGGCGATTCATCTGCCATCGCCTTGAGGACAAGACAACCGACCTTCTTTCTTAGCTCGGCGTGCTTTGAAGAAATTGATTCAGTGCGTCAACGGCGTCGAACAGTGGCCATGCTGAGATTGCCACGATGATGGCGAAAAGCAGCGCTTCAATGGTGAACTCCACCGTCTTTTCGTCGGCGAGATAAGATCGGGCCAGTTCGCGAAATGATTGGCGCTTTGCCGATCTTTGTGCAGGCCTTCGTCTGATGATTGTTCGCTTCACTGTAATCGCGGTCATAACACGACAGTTACATAAAGCAGAAGCGCGCTGCGTCAGGTTACGAATTGTTAAAAGCCGATGGCGAGTTGGTAACGAGCGCGTTCGGTCGCGCTGAATCGATCGTAGGAGCTACTGCGCGCCCGCCCGTTGAGAGGGAATGGTAACTCACCAGTCCGATCATTCCATCGTCGCCTTCGACCAGCGCCGTGCAGCTCTCGACCCAGTCACCGCAGTTGTAATAGGCGACCGTGCCGAATTCACGCATGGCTGCGCTGTGGATATGACCACACAGCACGGCGTCGACGTGATAGCGCTCCGCGTAATGCGCCACAGCGGCTTCGAATTTACCGATGAAACTCACCGCATCTTTCACCGTTCGCTTGGCATACGCGCTGAGCGACCAGTAGCCCAGACCGAAACGGCGCCGGACAAAGTTGATGAGCGGATTGAGCGAGAGGAGAAATTGATAGCCAAGGTCGCCCGCGAACGCGAGCCACTTCATCCGGCCGCCGCCGGATACCACCACGTCGAGTTCGTGACCATGAATAATCAAGATGCGCTCGCCTGATGTGGTCACATGAACTGCGCGCTCCTTGATTTCAATGTTCCCATAGACTCCGCAAAAGCTCGTCACCAGTTCGTCGTGATTTCCCGGGATGTAAATTACGCGGGTGCCCTTGCGGGCTTTGCGCAGAATTTTTTGGATTACGTCATTGTGCTGTTGCGGCCAATAAATTGCGCGACGCAGCGACCAGATATCGATCAGGTCGCCCACAATGTAGAGCGTGTCGAAATCCGTTTCGCGCAAAAACTCCAGTAGCGCAGTGGCGTTACAGCCGCGCGTGCCCAAGTGCGTGTCGGAAATCCATGCAGCGCGATAGCGCCGAGGTACATAAAAGTCCTCGCTGGATTTGCCAAATGAAAATC
>JBKOYE010000078.1:0-11785 GCA_046725275.1 Verrucomicrobiota bacterium | reverse complement strand
TCGTACGGCACGTCACGCATTACGGTTTGGAGGGACACGCACGCGCTGAGGTTTATCAGCCATGGTTGCAAATGAGTCCGGGACCGTCGGTAAATTTTCATTACCTGCGAGCGATGGATTTCGCGTTGAAAACGGCGGGTGAACCGACCTTGTATCTCCCGGCCATTAAGGCTGAGTTACGCAAGATCGACAATGACCTGCCGCTTGGAAACGTTGCAACGCTCGAAAAATTATTGCGCGATTCTACCGCGACGCGCCGGTTCAATCTCGGCTTGATTAGCACATTTGCGGTGCTTGCACTCGTCTTGAGCGCAATTGGTTTGTACGGCGTGATGAGCTATGGCGTGAACCAGCGAACCACCGAGATCGGTATCCGCATGGCCGTGGGCGCTCAACCAAAGGACGTGCTCAAGCTGATCCTGGGCGAAGGTTTGGTCCTGGCTGTGATCGGCACACTCTTGGGCGCTGCCGGCGGACTCGCGCTCACGCGATTTCTCTCGAGTCTTTTGTTCGGTGTCTCGGCGGCCGATCCTGCAATTTACCTGAGCGCGTCCGCGTTACTTCTAGTCGTCGCGATCGCTGCCTGTTTTTGGCCGGCGCGAAAAGCGTCCGCTGTTCAACCTCTTGAAGCGTTGCGTTACGAATAAGCGATGGCTCGAATTCTTCTAGCCGACGATCAGCGGGATGTGCTCGAAGCGCTGCGCATCCTGCTGAAGAGCGAAGGCTACCAGACCGAAGGAGTCACCTCGCTCACCGGCATTTTTCACGCACTGGAAAAGAGAGAGTACGCGCTATTACTGATGGACCTCAATTACACCCGCGACACCACGTCGGGCCAGGAGGGTTTATCAGCGATTGTAAAAATTCAGGAGATCGATGCGACGCTGCCGATCGTTGTGATGACGGCTTGGGCTACCATCGAACTCGCGGTGGAAGCAATGAAACGCGGCGCGCGCGATTTCGTGACCAAGCCGTGGGATAACCAGCGGTTGCTGACGATCATTCGGACGCAAATCGAGCTTGCTGCGGCGCTTCGTCGGGAGCGGAAACTCGAAGCGGAAAATGAAATGCTGCGCGGCACTATTCCCGATTTGATTGCTCAATCCCCGACAATGCGGCCTGTCGTTGAAATGATTTCACGTGTCGCGCCATCGGATGCCAATGTGCTGATTACCGGAGAAAACGGGACGGGGAAAAGTTTGATCGCCCACGCGATTCACGCTCTTTCGCCGCGCGCTGCCCGAACCATGATCACCGTCAACATGGGCGGTTTGTCGGAGACATTATTCGAAAGCGAACTGTTCGGGCACGTAAAAGGCGCGTTTACTGACGCTAAAACGGATCGCGCAGGACGCTTTGAGCTCGCCGATGAGAGCACGCTGTTCATGGATGAGATCGCAAATATCCCGCTTGCTCAACAGGCAAAACTCCTGCGGGTCATCGAGACTGGCGACTTCGAGCGCGTCGGTTCGTCAAAAACACTTCACGCAAATGTGCGAATCATCTCCGCTACAAATGCAAATCTGGAGAATGAGATCGCAGCCGGCCGTTTTCGGCAGGACCTCCTTTTTCGGCTCAATACAATTCAGATCGAATTGCCGCCGTTGCGCGATCGACGCGAAGACATCATGCCACTGGCCAACAGCTTTCTTCGCCAACACGCAGAACGTTATCGTAAACAAGTTAACGGTTTGGATGAAGGCGCGCGAGAACGCCTGCTGCAGCATCGGTTTCCTGGAAACATCCGGGAGCTCGACCACGTCGTGGAGCGCGCCGTGTTGATGACCAAAGACCGGCAAATTCGCGCAGCCGATCTGGGCCTAACGACTAGTGGCTCCGAATCGCGGAACGTTGAGGAGATGAGTTTAGAAGAGGTCGAGGCATTTCTGATCAAAAAAGCGCTGGCCCGAAATGATGGGAACGCGCGCAAGGCCGCGGAGGCGCTCGGCTTGAGCAGAAGCGCGTTCTACCGCCGCCTGCAACAATATGGATTATGAACTGTAGAGGCAGCCGCGTCGGCTGCGGATCTTTTGTTTTTGCAGGCGGCACGCCTGCCACTACAGCGGGCAAATGAATCGTTTGAAGAGTCGCCGCCGGCTTTCGTACGAAGGGAAGATTTCGTGGCTGACGTTTGCCGCGGTTGCGCCTGCAATCATGATTGCGCTTGGGCTCCTTTGGTTCGGCGATCACACCTCGAAAGTGCAGTGGACACTTACGATTCTGATTGTTGGCTGCCTGGCTATATTCATTTCGAGCACGCGCGAACACGCCGTTCGTCCATTGCAAACTCTTTCTAACCTGCTCGCGGCTTTACGGGAGGGCGACTACTCGATTCGTGCGAGGGGCGCTCGCGAAGGCAGTGCGTTGGGCGAAGTCCTGCTCGAAGTCAATTCGCTCGGCGAAACGCTGCGTCAGCAGCGGTTGGGCGCGTTCGAAGCCACGGCGCTGTTGCGCACGATCATGAGCGAAATTGATGTCGCAATTTTCACGTTTGATCCAGAACGGCGTCTGCGCCTCATCAATCGTACTGGCGAGACTTTGCTGGGACGACCGATGGACAAGTTGTTAGGCAAAACGGCTCACGACCTCGGGCTGCATGCTTGTTTCAACGCCGATCTTGATGAACCGCTCACGCTAAATTTTCCTGGCGGATCAGGCCGTTGGGGCATTCGCCGGAGCACGTTTCGTGAACAGGGTTTGCCGCACGAATTACTCGTGTTGACGGATCTCAGTCGCACACTGCGCGAAGAAGAACGTCGGGCGTGGCAGCGGCTCGTACGAGTTCTCGGGCATGAGATGAACAACTCGCTGGCGCCGATCAAGTCACTTGCTGCCAGTCTGGAATCGCTGCTGCGCCGTGAACCCCTGCCAGCGGACTGGAAAGACGATGCAAGCTCGGGATTGAACTCCATTGCGTCGCGAGCCGATTCGCTGAGCCGTTTCCTGCAAGCTTACACACGGCTTACAAAACTTCCGCCGCCTCAAAAACAAGATATCGATCTTGCCAGGCTGATGCAGCGTGTCGTCGATTTGGAACCGAGGCTCAAGGTGCACGTCCTGCCGGGTCCGAAAATAGTGATTCGCGCAGACGCGGCGCAGATTGAACAAGCGTTAATCAATCTGGTGCACAACGCTGTTGATGCCGCGCTTGAAACAAATGGAAACGTCACGCTTGGATGGCGTGAGAAAGGAAGTTGCGTTGAAATCCTTGTTGAAGACGAAGGTCCCGGCATCATGAACCCAGCCAATCTCTTCGTTCCGTTCTTTACCACGAAACCCGATGGCTCCGGGATTGGGTTGCCATTGAGCCGTCAAATTGCCGAAGCGCACGACGGCACTTTGATGCTCATGAATCGAGAGGATCGCCAAGGCGCGCAAGCTTTGCTGCGTCTGCCGCGATGATTCTTTGGAGTGCGGCGATCCCGCGACTGCGGGACCGCTTCTAAAAGCGCGGGACACATCCGCGCACCCCAAAGCCGTCCCGAACTTGGGACGCCGTAGTCCCAGAAGCGGATAACTCAAAAGAGCGCGCCGAAAAGATTAACAAATTTTAACTACTGAACATCAGCAGCTTACGACTTTGTTTTCTGGGATGGCATGGCCATTGCAATAGTCCGAGGCAGTTACGGGAAAATTTTTGAATCCAGTAAATATGCCAACTGCCTCTCACTATAGGAGCTGAAAGAAAATGAAACCATTGCCAAATACCCATCTGAACGAGCGCAAGTTTCCGCTCGTCGACTATCATTATCACGCGCCGGTTCTCAACGGTTCGAGCGCACCGTGCCTCAAGACATCGAAATCATTGCGCGACATCAGCCGCGATTATTTCGACGCTGAAGCGAATCGCGAGTTTACAACTGAAGCCGCTGTGTTCGGCACGCTTATCGTGATGGCAATAGCGCCGATCATGGCCGGTGTGTCCGCGGTGGTCCAACTCCTTCACTCTCTTCCGCTGTTCTGACGCAAACGAAACTGTGATTCCAGAACGAAAACCAACAGACCAAAGGATTGTGCGTCCGGCAGGTTTTGCGCCGAATCTTTCCTCGATGGACGTACCGCGCACCGGCGTAGCGGCTAAAAAGCGTAAGCGCCGCATCATGATCATTGCTGGGTCGGCGCTCGGGTTGATCCTGGCCACAATTGCAATTTCGCGTTTGAAACCAGCCGTGCCGAGCGTCGATCGGTCGACCGTTTGGGTCGATACCGTCAAACGCGGGCCAATGGTGCGACAGGTGCGCGGCCTCGGGACCCTGATCCCGGAAGACATCCGCTGGATTCCAGCAAACACGGAGGGTCGGGTGGAAAAAATAAATATTTGGCCTGGGACACACGTGGAGCCGGACTCGGTGATTTTGGAAATGAGCAGTCCTGAGGTGGAACAATCCGCCCACGATGCCCAATCGAAGGCCACCGCCGCAGAAGCCGAACTAACCACCTTACGCGCGACGCTACAGCGCGAGCTGCTTGATCAGGAAGCAACCACTGCGAAAGTGAAATCGGATTATGAGCAGGCGAAGATGGAACGCGAGACCAACGATCAGTTGGCGAAAAACGGTTTGGTCGCCGAGCTACAATATAAAACGTCGAAGGTAAAAGAAGCCGAGCTGGCCAATCGGAAGGTGATCGAAGAGAAACGACTGACGTTTGCCCATGAGTCGATTGATCCACAGTTGGCGTCTAAGCAGGCTGAGGTCGATCAGGCTAAAGAACTGGCGAAGTTGAAGGCTGACCAGGTGGAAGCGTTGCATGTGCGCGCCGGCATGTCGGGTGTCCTGCAACAATTGCCTGTGCAAATCGGACAGCGTATGAAAGTCGGCGATAATCTCGCGCGCGTCGCGGATCCAACGAAGCTGAAAGCGCAGGTCAAGATCGCCGAGACCCAGGCAAAGGATATTCAGATCGATCAAAAAGCCGTGATCGATACTCGCAACGGCGTCGCGAATGGGCACGTCACGCGCGTTGATCCTGCAGTGGAGCAGGGGACTGTTAACGTGGAAGTCGCGTTTGACGAGTCGTTGCCAAAAGGCGCGCGTCCGGACCTGAGCGTTGATGGAACAATCGAGCTCGAGCACCTGGATGACGTAGTTTATGTCGGCCGTCCGGCGTTCGGCCAGGAGAACAACACCGTCGGCATGTTCAAAATTGTCAGCGGCACCTCAGAAGCCATTCGTACTCCGGTCAAACTGGGCAAGAGCTCGGTTAACACGATCCAGATTTTAGACGGCCTCCAACCGGGGGATCAGGTCATCCTTTCCGACACCAGTGCGTGGGATGCACACGAGCGGATTAGGCTGAACTAGGCTCTGATTTCTGAATCTGATTTCTGATTTGAAACAATCAAAGCAACATGAATATGAAATCGACTGAACTAACTACAGAGGAATCGACCAACGAGTTCGACGGAAACGGTTTCGGGCCGTTGATCCGGCTCAGCGGTGTGACAAAAGTGTTTCTCACCGACGAAGTAGAAACGCACGCGCTTTCGGGAATTCATCTCGACATTCGCGAGGGCGAATATGTTTCCATCGCGGGACCATCAGGCTGCGGGAAAACGACGCTGCTTTCGATTCTGGGCCTGCTCGATACTCCTTCGGACGGCAGTTACGCGCTGAAAGGTCACGAGGTCGCGAATCTTTCGTTCGCGGAGCGGGCGCGCGTCCGTAATCGCGAAATCGGTTTCATCTTCCAAAGTTTCAATTTGATTGGCGACCTGACGGTTTTTGAGAATGTAGAATTACCGCTTACGTATCGCGGCACCAGCGCCAGCGACCGCAAAGCACTCGTGACAGAATCACTGGAGCGCGTGGGCATGGCGCATCGGGCAAAACACTTGCCCAGTCAGCTCTCCGGCGGTCAACAACAGCGCGTCGCAGTGGCTCGCGCCCTAGCCGGCAGACCAGCGATCCTGCTTGCCGACGAGCCGACCGGTAATCTCGATTCTCACAACGGCGAGGCGGTCATGCATCTGCTCCGGGAACTGCATCAGGGCGGCGCCACGATTTGCATGGTCACGCACGATGAGCGTTTCGCGCAGCATGCAGATCGCACGGTGCACTTGTTTGATGGCCAGATCGTCGAGGACCGCATGGCTGCATAAGCTTTAAACCCGGATTCAGCACGTATGCTGAGGGAAATCAAAGTCGCGTTACGCCAGCTGGCGAAAACGCCGGGATTCACTGTCATCGCAGTGATCACGATTGCCCTCGCGATTGGCGCGACGACCGCTGTGCTGAGTTTGGTGAATGGATTACTGGTTCGGCCGTTGCCATATCGAGAGCCACAGCAGATCGTCCTGCTCCTTCAGCATTTCAAATCGCAAAATCTCGACCGGATTCCAGTCTCGCCACCGGAATTCAAAGATTACGAAACTCGCGCGCACAGTTTTGAAAAACTTGGCGCGTTTGGTTACAGGAATTTCAATCTAGCCGGCGAAGATCGACCCGAGCGCATTGCAGGTGCGACTGTCACAGCGGGCGTCTTGCCGTTGCTCGGTGTTTCACCTATCAAGGGCCGATTCTTCCAGCCGGAGGAATGCACTCTGGGCTGGGATAATGTCGTCATCATCAGCGCGCGATTGTGGCAGCGCCGGTTCAACAGCGATCCGCAGATCGTCGGCACGAAACTTCTTCTCGACGGCAAGAGCTTCACAGTGGTCGGCGTGATGCCGGTGAGCTTTGATTTTCCGCTCCAGCTTTTCAACCTCGGCAACGGAGGACAATTCGGCGGGCGCGTCGAAATTTGGAAGCCACTGGCCTTTACGGATGACCAGATGAAGGCGCGGTACTCGCGGAGTTTCTTCATTGTTGGCCGCCTGGCGCATGGAACGTCAGTGGCGCAGGCGCAGGCGGAAATCGAGACTATTAATGCGCAGATGCGGCGCGAACACCCGGATAACTACGCACAGGACAATAGCTTCGGCGGCGACGTGCTGCCGCTACAGGATTTGGCCGTCGCGGGAATGCGTCCGGCGCTGCTGATCCTGCTTGGCGCCGTCTTTCTCGTCCTGCTGATCGCGTGCGCGAATCTCACAACGATGCTGCTTGCGCGCGCGGCGGCGCGCGAACGCGAGATCGCGATTCGAGTGGCACTCGGCGCCGGTCGACTGCGGCTGCTCAAACAAGTTTTCACTGAGAGTGTATTGCTGGCACTGATCGGCGGCGTGGCAGGTGTTCTTCTCGCGTTGTGGGGAGTCGAACTATTGAAAACAATCGGCGCGCAAACCGTGCCGCGGCTGCGTGAAGTGAATGTCGATCTAGTGGTATTGGGAGTCACGCTGGCGATTTGCGTCGGCACCGGAATCGTCTTCGGCCTTGCTCCTGGTCTCGCCAGCGCGCGACCAGAGCTGACTGAGGCACTCAAAGAAGGCGGGCGCGGAACGACGCAGGGCACGCGCCGCAATCGTTTGCGCAACGGGCTCGTCATCGCCGAAGTCGCACTTGCGCTGGTGCTGCTCAGTGGCGCCGGCCTTCTCATCAAAAGCTTCGTGTACCTGCAAAACGTGAATCCCGGTTTCAACGCGCGCAATGCACTGACGTTCGAGATCTCGCTGCCGAAGATGCAATATCCAGATGACGCATCGATCGTTCGCTTCAACAACGAGGCGCAACGTCGAATCGCTGCGCTCCCTGGAGTGCAGGCTGCGGGATTCAGCACGATCCTGCCGCTCGCTGGAACTAACAGCGATTGGTCTTTCGCGATCGAAGGCCGGCCTTCAAACGGTAACAGCCCAAGCCCTGACGAAGAAAAGCGCCAGGTTTCTCCCGATTATTTTCGCGCGCTTGAGACACCATTGATCAGAGGCCGGCTGTTCACCGACGCGGACAATGCAGGTGGGCCGCGAGTCATGTTGGTGAACCAGGCCTTCGCTAAAAAATTCTGGCCTAACGAGGGTGCGCTGGGTAAACGGATCGCGTTCGATGCAACACCAGACAATCCGAAATGGATCACGATCGTGGGAGTTGTCGGCGACATTCGCCACTTCGGGTTGGATATCGATCCTAAACCGGAAATGTACGTTCCATTCGCCCAGGAATCGTACTTCACGACGATTTACGTGGTGAGGAGCAACCAGGATCCGCGAACTTTGGTTCCAGCGATTCAGCGCGAAATCCAGGCAATCGATCCGGCGTTGCCTCTGGCGAATGTGCGCACGTTCAAGAACGTTATTGCCGATTCGGTTGCGCCGCGACGGCTCTCGGTGGTTTTACTCGGGGTATTTGCGGGCGTCGCGGTGCTCCTCGGGAGCGTCGGTATCTATGGCGTGATGTCATTTCTCGTCGTTCAACGCACACACGAGATCGGTGTCCGAATGGCGCTTGGCGCGCAACGCAGTGATGTGCTGAAGCTGGTCCTCGTCCGTTCGCTCAAGCTGATTTCAGCCGGAACAATCATCGGCCTCATTGTCGCCTTAATGAGTACCCACACGTTGCGAGCATTGCTCTACAGCGTGAGCGCATTTGACACGGCGACATTCGCACTGGTGACGGTTCTACTTGGCGCCGTTGCGTTGGCCGCAAGTTACCTCCCGGCGATCCGCGCAACCAGAGCGGACCCAATGGTCGTGCTCGGTCACAACACCTGACATCTTATGATCAAGCTCCGCTTCCTCGAACGTAGATATCCGTTGGGCAAGGAGAAGTTTTTTTACGTCCTGCGCGACATCAATCTGGATATCGCTGAAGGCGAATTTGTTTCGGTTATGGGTCCGTCTGGCGCAGGTAAATCCACGCTGTTGCACATTCTCGGGATGCATGACCACGGCTGGGAGGGCGAATATTTCTTGGGCGAAACCGCCGTGGACCATTTGAAGCCAAAGGAGCGCGCCACGCTCCGGAACGAGCAGATCGGCTTCGTGTTTCAGCAATATCATTTGCTCGACGATCTCACGGTTTACGAGAACCTCGAGATCCCGCTGTCGTATCGCCATTACAGCAAAAGCGAGCGCGCCGCGCTGGTGGCGGACACGCTCGACCGTTTCCAGATCGTTGGGAAGAAGGATTTGTATCCGCGTCAGTTATCTGGCGGACAACAGCAACTGGTAGGCGTTGCCCGGGCAATCATCGCTGAGCCGAAGCTTCTGCTCGCTGATGAGCCGACGGGAAACCTGCACTCCAGTCAGGGCGAAGAAATCATGGAGCTGTTTCGCAAGCTCAATGATGAAGGCGTGACCATCGTGCAGGTCACACACTCGGACAAAAATGCTTCGTATGGAAAACGCGTCATTCAATTGCGCGATGGATGGATCGTTAACAAATAGCGGGGGAAATTTGCCATGACTCTGGATACATTTCGGCAGGATGTTCGAATCGGCCTTCGCGTTTTGTTGAAGGACAAGGCGTTTTTTCTTCTGGCGGTGCTCGTGCTCGGCCTCGGCATCGGCGGCGCCACAACGCAATTCACTGTAGTTAACGCAGTCGCACTGCGCGGACTCTCTTTTCCGCACCCGGAACAGTTGGTGACCGTTGGGCTGATTGATCCGAAAGCGACCGATCAAAACAACAACTTCGGGTTCGGCGTGATTCCAACAGCACAGGATTACGAAGACTTGAAGGCGGCCCAGAAGTCCTGCTCATTGATGGCTGGCTATCTCAGCGGATCGACAATAAACGTTACCTACAAGAACAATCCGCAACGTTACAACGGCGGTTACGTCACTGAGGATTTTTTTAAGATTACGGGTGTGTCGCCAATTCTCGGACGCGATTTCACCGCGGATGATAATAAGCCGAGCGCGGAAAGGGTCATCATTCTCGGTTACGAAATTTGGCAACGGGATTTCAACGGTGATCCCAATATCGTCGGACAAAAAGTTAGAGTTAACAGCAAACCGGGAACCATCATCGGCGTTATGCCGGCGAATTATAAGTTCCCAAATCTCGAGCAGCTCTGGATGCCGCTGTACAATCAATTTCCGCCGATACCGCGCGGCCAGCTCGTCATCGGTCCGAACAACGCCGCACCGTCGGTCATGGGTCGGCTCAAACGCGGAGTGACTCTTGATCAGACGAATGCAGAATTTATCACCATTGCCCGCCAGCTGGCGCGGGAATATCCAAAAACGAATCAGAATTTCACATCGGCGACGGTGAAGCCGCTCGCGCATTCGCTCATCGGCCTTCAATTTCGGCAGACCGTCTGGGCGATGTTGGCCGCGGTCATTCTCGTTTTGCTGATCGCGTGTGTGAACGTCATGAACATGCAATTCGGCCGCGTCGCATTGCGAGGAAAAGAACTCGCCATCCGGGGCGCGCTGGGGGCAACACGCTGGCGGCTCGTTAGGCAGATGTTGACGGAAAGTCTCGTGGTCGCGGTATTCGGTGCGGTCGCTGGAGTTCTTCTAGCCTATTGGAGCGTCGACATGCTGACGCGCGCCATGGATGCGCAGCCGTCCGGGTTCGGATTGCCGTACTGGATTCAATTTACAATCGACGCGCGCGTACTCGCGTTCACTGTCGCCATAACCCTGGGCGCGACGCTCGCCTCTGGTCTCGTTCCTGCGTTGATCAGTGCCCACAGCAATGCAGCCGAGATGATGAAGGAAGGCGGGCGAGGGAATAGCTGTCGATTGGTCAACGTCATCACGCGGCTCCTCGTGATCGGACAGATCGCACTCACGGCCGCGCTGTTGATTGCCGCAACACTCGAGATCAGGTCGATCAGAAATCAGCTAAAACTCAACTACGGCTACGACGAGAACGCGATTTACAGCGCACGGATGGCGTTGATGGAAGGCGCGTATACCGAAGATGGCCGTCGCGAGTTTTTTAAGCGCGCCGTTAGGGAATTGCGCGCTAACCCAGAGTTCGATTCGGCAGCGCTAAGTGATCGCTTTCGAATGACGTTTGCCGGCGGCGGCCAGTACGAAGTTGACGGTCAAAATTATCTCACCGACCGCGATCGGCCTCGGGGAAACTTTGAATCCGTATCGGATAACTATTTTTCGACGCTTGGGCTGAAGATTTTGGAAGGGCGCGATTTCACAATTGATGATGCCGATGCAAAGCAACCGATCGCGATCGTCAACGCGAGTTTTGCTCGGAAGCATTGGGGCAATCAAAGCGCGCTCGGACATCAGGTACGCATTTTCAACCCGGGTGAGCCGGCACCGTGGCGAACCATCGTGGGCGTCGTTTCCGACACTTTGATGCAGGGACCGTTCGATCAGCAGACAGACTCTGCCGGCTTTTACATGCCGCTGCTGGGCGCGTCGCCGGCGACCCAATTTTGCACGATCGTGGTGCGACCGCGTGCGGGCCAGCGTGCGGAAACGCTCGGTCCAGCACTGACGAAGGCGGTCACTCAGCTTGATTCGGACGTACCGATTTATTTTCCCGGCACGCCCGCTCGGTTGCATGACGAAACTCTTTCTGGCAATCGCATCGTTGTCAGCCTGTTCGCGATTTTCGGCGGCGTGGCATTCCTTCTCTCCGCTGTGGGGCTCTACGGTGTAATGAGTTTTTCGGTGAGCCAGCGCACGCAAGAATTTGGAATTCGAATGGCGCTCGGAGCGGATGCGCGCCGGATTTTCCGAATGGTGATGACCCAGGGCGCGTGGCAGTTGGTTATCGGACTTGTGCTTGGTGCCGGCGCTGCCGCTTTATTGCTCGGAGTCCTTGTTGCGGCTGCGTTGCGAAACATTCTCTTCAAGGTAAACGCGCTTGATCCTTCGATTTATTTGGCAGTAGCCGGTCTGCTGACAATTGTTGCCGCGCTTTCCTGTTTCGTGCCCGCGCGCCGTGCCACACGCGTCGATCCCGTAGCCGCGCTTCGTTATGAATAATTT
>JBKOYE010000157.1:0-24566 GCA_046725275.1 Verrucomicrobiota bacterium | reverse complement strand
GGCCAGCGCTTCGGGAATCGGTCGATTAGTCGAAGCAATCGCCCGGAAATCTGCCTTCATTGTTTGTGTGCTGCCGAGTGGGCGATACTCGCGCTCCTGGAGCACGCGCAAGAACCGCGTCTGCAAATCAGCGGGCATATCAGATATCTCGTCAAGGAACAGGCTGCCGCCGTCTGCCGCAGCGATCATTCCGGGAAAATCGTGCATGGCTCCTGTGAACGCGCCTTTGACGTACCCGAACAGTTCTCCCTCGATCATGGTTTGTGGAAACGCCGCGCAATTGAGCTTCACCATCGGTTGTCCAGCGCGCCGGCTGCGAGCGTGAATCGTATTGGCGATAATCTCCTTGCCGACGCCGCTTTCGCCCACGATGAGAACATTGGCATCCGAAGGGGCCATCGCTTCGATCAGTTCCTCGATTTCCTGCATCGGCTTGCTCTGAAAAATTGGTGTGGGCCGCGCCTCTGCAATTTCCAGGCGCTTTTCGAGTTGCTCTGTTTTCTTCCGCAGTTTTTCCGCTTCCCGAAGGAGGAACTGTTTTTCCAATGCTTTCTCGACCAGACTGAGGAGCTCCTCTGACGCGTACGGCTTGCTGATAAAATGGAACGCGCCGCGTTTGATGGACTCGATGGCATTATGCAGTGAGTCGTGCGCGGTCAGAATGATCACCTGCACCTCGGGCAACTCCGTCTTGATCCGATCGAGCATTTCCAAACCGTGGGCGTCAGGTAGTTGCAAATCGAGCAACACAAGCGACGGCGAATTCGATTTCAACAACTTGACGCCCTGCGAAGCGGTGGCGGCGGTGTCCACGTCATAACCATGCCGCTTCAGTAACGCTTCGAGCGTCATCAGCACGGGGCGCTCGTCGTCGATGATCAGAACGCGATGGTCCGCTGTTTTCATCAGTTAGCGCTGCTGGTATTACGCACGAGCAGCGCTCGCCAGTTGTTTAAACCGTGAGAATGACATGAGGTTCGAAACATGTTCAGAGTGCCCGCTCGACAGGGAGTGTCACTGTTGAAACGAGCGCCAAAGCTTTCGGATCGTATTGCGCCTGCAGGTGGCCGCCGTGCGCTTCTACGATGGCGCGGACGCGATTCAGACCAAGACCGTAATGACGCTGACTCATGTTCCGAAGCGGTTCACGCCCCCAATTTTGTGTGGCCGAATCAAAAGCAGGTTTTGGTTCATTGAGAGTGAATAGCAATCGGTCATTGTCGATCCTGGCGCTCGCCAGCAATGGGCCGCTGCCGCGATCATGCTGGAAGGCATTGGCAAAAAGCTCCACAAACACTTCCTGTAAAAGTTGCGGATCAACATGCAGCATCACGTCCTGAAGTTGCACGTTCCAGTTAATTTCGTCGGTTTTGTTTGAAAGCCTACGCTCGATTTCCGTGCGCATATCCGCCAAAAATTCAGGGACGCGGTAAGAAATCATGTTTGGTGTAACATCACTGACTGCTCTGGAAAGCCGTTGCAACGTCGAGTTCATGCCTGACACGACTTCTCGCAGACGCTTAATCTCAGTTTGCAGTTCCTGGTCCTGCGTCAGCTCAGCGATGTAAGCCGATTGCAGCTCGATGGCATTCAAATCATTGCGCAAATCATGACTGAGTTGCCGGACAAAACGAACCGTGTCGCTCCACGGCACGCTCGATAAATCGCTTCGATTTTCAGAAGACTTGTCTGGCATAAGCGGGTGGATTACGACAATTCTGCGAGCGAAAATCGGTCATCCACAGCTTCCTCGCCGGGCGCGATCTTTATCTGGGGATCGTTGGTCGCCAGATGCCGCAACAAGTGAAACACGTCTTCAGGATCGGCGTCGATTGAGCGCGCGATTTCTTCGGCAGTTTTTCCCTCGCCAGAAAGCTCCTCGCGCACTTGCTTCTGAAGCTCCAAAAGTTTGCTCGCCGCTTTTTTCCCCGCTTCTACGCCCGGTTGATCGTACGCGTTGACTTTGACAAGCGAGCCGTAAAAGCCGACCGCACGCTCATAAAGCGCAATCAGCGCTCCGACATAAAACGCGTTCACCTGAGGAATGCTCATCGTGATTGATTCCCGCCCTTTTTCGTACAACGCGTTGCGCGTTCCGCGGAGGAAGCCCTGGAGATAATCGCCGCTCGTGATGCCATCCTCGACTTCAAACCGCGCATCGCGCCGATCGTTGCGCACTTCCACAAATGTCACGAAAAAATTCAACACCCCGTCGCGCAGCTGTTGCACATATGAATGCTGGTCGGTCGAGCCTTTATTGCCGTAAACGGCGATCCCCTGATGCACAATTTCCCCGGCGAGATTCTTTTCTTTTCCTAACGACTCCATCACGAGCTGCTGGAGGTACTTGGTGAATAAGGCCAGCCGATCCTTGTACGGAAGAACCACCATGTCTTTTTCGCCTTTCCCGTTTCCGGCGTAATACCACATCAGTGCCAGAAGCATCGCGGCATTTTGCGCGACCTCGGGTGTGCGGGTGCGCTCGTCCATGGCCGCGGCGCCGGCGAGGAAGGCATCGATGTCAAAGCCTTCGAGCGCCATCGGTAGTAGCCCAACCGCGCTCATCACAGACGTGCGTCCGCCAATCCAATCAGTCATTGGGAAGCGCGCGAGCCATCCATTCACTTCGGCGTATTTGTCCAACTCGCTTCCGACGCCGGTCACAGCGACAGCATGCCTGGCAAATTGAAGGCCTTTCGCGGCGAAGTTCGCTTCCGTCTCCAGCATTCCATTTCGTGTTTCTTTTGTCCCGCCGGATTTAGAGACCACCACGACGAGCGTTTGCGAAAGCCGATCGCCTATCCTGTCAAACACTCGATCAAAACCCTCGGGGTCCGTGTTGTCGAAGAAAAAAATGTTCATCGGCTCGTGCGGCGAGCCGAGCGCGTCTGACACGAATTGCGGCCCGAGTGCCGACCCGCCGATCCCAATGTGCAGCACGTGCTCGAAGGGTTTTCCATTTTCAGCCGTGATTTTCCCGCTATGAACGTCCTCGGCGAATGTTTTGATGCGCCGGATCGTGCCTTCGATTTCCGCCCGGATTTCCGATGTTGGCGCAAGCGCAGGATTCCTCAGCCAGTAATGACCAACCATTCGCTTTTCTGTCGGGTTAGCGATTGCTCCCGCCTCCAATTCTCGCATCGCCGCAAATGCGTGCTCAATCTGCGACCGCATCTTCTCGAACAGATCCTCCGGAAATTTCATTCGGCTGATGTCGAGCGAAAAACCGAGTTCGCGGTATTCCAGAAAATACCTTTGGAATCGCTGCCAGAGTGATGAGAACGCCATGGCCATAGGAATACCAAGTGAAATTCAATTGCGGCGTCAAGTCGCGACAATAACTTCGTCTTCCACCATGAGTGCCCCGACCAGGAAACAAACGCCGCATTTGTTTGCGAGCCTTATCGCGCTGGGGCTCGCCGTCATCATTTTCTTCGTTGCTCAAAGGGTCCTGATCCACCTCGAACACGCCACCATTGTCTCCACGGCTCCCGAGAGCTTTGCCCTCAAAAACCAGGGACTGGCGTTTCAACGTGCCGCCGCGCATTCGCCGAACGTATTGATGATTTATGGCACTTCAGAATTATTAATCCCCGCGGCACCGGAACGGGGGAACATTTTCTTTCGCACCGCGCCAACAGGTTTCCAACTTTCGCCCGTCGGCAGCGGAGGCGCGGGCCCCCTGATCATGCTGCAAAAAGTCGGCGCGCTCGGCTCAGCGTTGCGCGGCAAAAAGGTGGCCATCTCGCTTTCGCCCGGCTGGTTTTGCACTGCAAAGCCCGGTGCCCAGGGGTACACGGCGAACTTTTCGCCCATGGCGGCAACTGAGATGGTGTTTGGCACTGCGCTGGATTTTCGACTGAAGCGCGACATCGCTGCACGGATGCTCCAGTTTCCGGAAACGCTTGAACAGCGACCAATGCTTGAATTTGCGTTAAGACGTCTTGCCTCCGGACATTTGCTTGATCGCGTCTTCTTCTGCGCGCTCTGGCCGGCCGGAAAAATTCAGACCGTCTTATACGAATTGGAAGATCATTGGGCAGCGGTGCATCACATCCAGTATCAAACAAAGCCGCCTCCGCGGCTGCAGAAAGAAACAGTCGATTGGCTACAATTGATTGCCAAAGCAAGCAAAGCCAGGCCTGCGGACGCCGGGAAAATCCAACAGCCTTCGCCCTTCGATAGGAAAATTACTCCCGGCTCGCGTGATGTCGGTTTCGTCCGCGGCATCAAGGGAGCACCTGCATGGATCGACCTGGAGCTGCTCCTGCGCTGTCTGGCAACTGTTCACGCGCGAGGACTGGTTCTCAGCATGCCTTTAGCCGGCGACTTTTACGATCGCGCGGGCGTTTCGCGCTCCGCTCGCGACGAGTTTTACAGGAAGCTGCCCGCGTTCGTGGAGCAACACCACTTTCCGGTACTCGAATTCCAGGACCACGACGAAGACCCAGCTTTTCTTATCCGCCACCAGAGTCATCTCACAGCAAAAGGGTGGGCATATTACGACTGCGCCCTGGACAATTTCTTTCACGGGCGTTTGCCACGACGCTAAGAATTGATCACCTTTCCATTGCTCGAAGCAGCACGATACGGTGCGCCTCCATGATAGCTGCGGAATTCGTCGACAAAGTTTTGCAACTCCTGGCCTCGGTGGGCGAGACCGATGAGGTGCTCACCAACCTCGATCTGCCTCTCTACGACTATCAGGTGCTGGACTCGATGAGAACCGTTCAGCTCATCCTGACGATCGAACAGGAATTCGGATTGAAAATCTCGCCGGCGGAATTTGAGCGCGAACGCTGGCGCACACCGCGAGCCGTGATCGCCGATCTCCAACAGCGGATGCGCATGTGAGTTGGCTCGAGCGACATCCCACGGTGCATCGCGTGCTGCTGATTCTTTATTACCTCGCCGTCGTTCTGGCTTTGATCGCGATGTATGGCCGTGGCGATTTCTCCACGCCGCCCTTTGTGTATCAGGGCTTCTAGTGAATCTAATTGAACGGATCGATCACTGGGGCGCAGTGGCGCCGGAAACAGTTGCACACATTAGCGGTGATCGAACCCCCACCTATTGCGAATTATGCAGGCGGTCGGACACGCTTGCCGTGTATCTCACCAAGCGCTTGGGCGATGATCGCAGCCCGATTGCCGTGCTCGGGCATCGCGAGCCCGAGATGTTAATCGCATTTCTAGGAGCCGTGAAATCCGGCCGGCCGTACGTGCCGATCGACACAGCGTTGCCTCAGCCGCGCGTCGCGAAGATCCTGGCAATTTCGCGCGCAGCCGTGGTACTCACTCCAGAAGACGTCGCACAATTCTCCACTCGCGAGGTGCGGGCCACGAGTGGTCTGGAAAAAGACGCGCCGTTTTACATCCTCTTCACAAGCGGCAGCACCGGCGAACCGAAAGGCGTCATCATAACGCTCCGCTGCCTCAAACACTTCGTTAATTGGATGCTCGCGGAGCAACGTTTCACCGAGCGCGCAGAAGTATTTTTGAATCAGGCGCCGTTCTCGTTTGATCTCTCGGTGATGGATTTGTATTGCAGCCTCGCAACAGGCGGCACGCTGTTTAGCATCAGCCGCGATTTAATCGAAAATCCCAAACAGCTTTACTGCGCCCTGGCGACTTCCGGAGTGACCACGTGGGTTTCGACGCCGTCGTTTGCACAGATGTGTCTTGTTGAAGACAAATTTGCACAGCCGATGCTGCCGCAGGTGCGCCGATTTCTGTTTTGCGGTGAGACCCTCGCACCGCAGACCGCAGCTCAACCGCTCAACCGCTTTTCGCAAGCGCAGGTTTGGAACATGTACGGTCCGACTGAGGCAACCGTGGCCACGACTTCCATTCGCATTGACGCAGCGATTCTGCAGCAATACTCGCCTTTGCCCGTCGGCCATGTCATGCCCGGAACGCAAATCTCCGTCGTCGATGAGAACGGACGGGAGGTACCGGCGAATGAGCGCGGCGAAATCATCATAGCTGGCCCGAACGTAAGTCCTGGTTACGTTGAGCGGCCGGATCTCACAGCCCGCGCTTTTTTCGACTGGCGCAGGCTGCGCGCGTACAAGACCGGTGACCTCGGCCGCTTCCGTAACGACCTGCTGTTTTTTGAAGGTCGCATTGATGAGCAAATCAAGCTCAGCGGATACCGGATCGAACTGGGCGATGTGGAAGCGAATCTGCGGGCGATGCCGGCTGTGCGGAATGCAGTCGTGCTTCCCGTGATCAAGAACGGTACTGCTCAGTCACTTACCGCTTTTGTAGTTTTGGGCGCGCGAGATCAAACATCAGACTTCCAGCTGGCGCACAGCCTGCGCACACAACTCGGTGAGCGGCTGCCGGCGTACATGTTGCCGCGCAAGTTTGTTTTTCTCGACGCGTTTCCCATGACGGCCAATGGGAAGGTCGACCGAGCCGCGCTGGCCACATCGCTGTGATTCCCTACGCGGATTTCGCCTATTTTGTCCTGCTGCTTTACGTAGCAGTGCCGACAGTGATTTTCGGCTTATTCGGCCGCGCCGGGTGGCGCTGGGCGCTCCTGATCACCACGGCTATGCTCGTCGCGCAGTATCAGGACGTGCTTCATTTGCGCGCGCATTTCCCAGTGCGCGAAATCTGGCTCGTACTTGCCTTTGCGTTCTGGCAATGGCTGACAGTACACGCGTTTGCAGGCGC
Source organism: Verrucomicrobiota bacterium (assembly GCA_046725275.1). GTDB lineage: Bacteria > Verrucomicrobiota > Verrucomicrobiia > Chthoniobacterales > UBA10450 > Udaeobacter. The sequence continues at coordinate 17,886 of JBKOYE010000157.1, read as the reverse complement.
GGCGGCACGCGGCGGTTGGCGGTTTTACGGCGCGCTTGCGCTAAGCCTGCTTCCACTTGCAATAGCGAAAGTCATTCCGCTCGTCTCGCCCAAGACTCAATTCGGATTTCTCGGGATTTCTTACGTTACGTTTCGCGCGCTAGACATCGTCTTTTGTCTCCGGGACGGGGTGATCGAGATACCCGGGACAACTGATCTTTTCATGTTTCTTTTCTACTTTCCGACGATTTCCGCTGGCCCAATTGACCGGTATCGCCGGTTCGTTCCCGACTGGAGAAAAAGCCGAAGTCGCGCTGAGTTTCTGACCGATCTCGATTCCGCTGTGCACCACTTCTTTCGCGGATTATTCTACAAGTTCATACTGGCTGCGTTGATCGAACAACACTGGCTCGAATCGGCCGCGCACAGCCACAGATTCGCCGGGCTGCTCAGTTACATGTATGCCTACAGTTTTTATCTGTTCTTCGATTTCGCCGGTTACAGCGCTTTTGCCATCGCCATCAGCTATCTTTTCGGCGTTCACACTCCCGAAAATTTCGACCGGCCCTTTCTCGCACGAAACATCCGCGATTTTTGGAACCGCTGGCATATCACTCTTTCGTTCTGGTTTCGCGATCACGTTTATATGCGTTTCCTGCTCGCCGCTGCGCGGGGCAAATGGTTCAAGAGCATGCACACCGCGGCCATCCTGGGATATTTTCTCGCGTTTGGACTAATGGGCTTGTGGCACGGGATCGAGCCGCATTACATCGTATACGGTATTTACCAGGCGACGCTGCTATCTAGCTTCCACATTTTTTCAAGCTGGAAAAAAGCGCGCCATTACTGGCGCGAAGGTCCGCTCTGGCATGCACTCGCCGTTTTCATCACCTTCAACGCCGTTTGCTTCGGCCTGCTGATCTTTTCCGGACACATCGGCGCGGCGCCGAAAGCCCAACAAACATCCGAGAAGCTCTCGACGGTGGAGAATGTTCCTTAGCTCTCCGGGTTTATCGGGAAATGCTTGTTCTTGAGATGCTCGGGCACGGCTTTCGTTTGTTCCGCTTCGATCTGTTCGGCCCCGGCGTTCAGTGAATCGTAAGCTTCGCGGCTTTTAGGCGCGCGACACATGTACGCGGTTGCATGCGCGAGAGGGATTCGCGCTTCAGGCATCCCGACAAATTCCACGGCCTGCTGCGTCGCGATCGCCAACTGCAATGCTTCGGGGTCGGCCAGCCCGATATCTTCGCTTGCGAAAATCATAATGCGTCGCGCGATGAAACGAAAATCCTCACCAGCGTGCAACATTTTCGCCAGCCAGTACATTGCGCCTTTTTCATCAGAAGCGCGCATGCTTTTGATGAACGCGCTGATGGTGTCGTAGTGAGCGTCGCCGACGCGATCGTAAACGACGGCTTTCTGCTGAATGCTTTCCTCGGCAACCGCGAGCGTGAAATGAATGGTGGCAGCGGCGCCCTCGCCGCTCTTTTGCAATGATAACGCGACCGGGGCTTCACCTCCGCGCACCTCGCGCGGATTCACTTGAATGTACTGCCGAAATTTTTGCGCCTGTTCTGCGCTGCGAACGATGTGATCGAAGCTTTCCTTTTGCCAAAACGTTCCGGTGCGACCGAGCAACTTGTTAATACGATGTGCAGCAGTTGATTTCCATGCCTGTGTTATTTCTGACAGCGTGCGCGTCCCAAGGGGCGATACTAACACATGGACGTGATTTGGCATCACGACAAAATCTTCCAGTCGGTATTTCGTTCCGTCATCATGTCGCAGTACTTCTTCGACGATTTGCCGGACCTTTTGCCTGTCCAGGAGGCATTCTCCCTGTCCTTCATCCAGCCATGCCTCCCAGCGATCCGGAAATAAACGGTAATATTCTTCTTCGTCGTGCAGGCTCCAGGGCTCAGGATGCGCTTTGAGCCATGTGTCCCGTTCCTTGACCCATTGATCGACTCGCTCGCGTGGCATGGAGTCTGCCGTGCGCCAGGTGACAAAATACATGGCGCCGTCTTGTCGCCAGTGAGGCAGATTGCCGCCACGCAGGCGCCCGACCGGAGCGCTTGAATAATGCAGGCGCGGCGGGGACGCCTCACGCGACGAGGGCGTCGCGTCTACAGTTGGCGTGGTTAGCACGCCAATCTCAAGTGCATTTAGGCACTTGCGCGCGTCGCCGTCACTGAGCTTTGCCAGATGCCGACGCGCGTCCCTTTCCATTTTCACGTTGTAATTTCCAAGGCCACGCTCTTTGTCGGTTAACGCGCGATCGATCAACTGCTCCAACTGTTCGACGCTGAGCGGTTCGAGTCGAAAGACCTGTGAGCGCGACACGAGCGCGCTGTTTACGTAAAAGAACGGATTGTACGTGGTCGCACCGATGAGACGGAGATTTCCAGCTTCGACGTCTGGCAAAAGAATGTCCTGCTGCGCCTTGTTGAAGTGATGGATCTCATCGACGAACAGGATTGTCTTTTGCCCCGATGTGCCGAGACGATTCGTGGCCCCGGCGAGCACGCGGCGCATTTCGGCAACATTGCTTTCCACGCCGCTGATCCGAACAAATTTCGCGTGCGTCATCTCGGCGATCACGCGTGCCAGCGTGGTCTTTCCGCTTCCGGGCGGCCCGTAGAAAATCACCGACGGCAAACGATCAGCTTCGATCGCACGGCGTAAAAGTTTGCCGGGCCCAAGAATGTGTTCCTGGCCAACAAATTCCTCTAGCGAGCGCGGCCGCATTCGCGTGGCGAGCGGCGCAGCGGTGTTTGCAGGTTCAAGCTCCTGCGCTTCCTCGAATAGGTCCTGCACGTAAGAAATTACGGCGCGCTCCTGATGCAAGCAATCATAGCAAGGAACGGCGGTCTCAAGTCCGCAGCTGGGGCGATCTGAAGATCGCCCCTCCTTGCGGTTCCGGTGGGCGGACACACGTTGCGGCTTGCACTTGCCACCGTGGATAAGCAAAAACTCCGAATGAGATGAAGCTGCTCAGCGCGCCGCGCCAGCCATTTGTTGGTCTGGCGTTGATGGCTGCGGTCGGAATCATCCTAGCCGAGCTCGTTCCGGTGCGAACTACCGTATTGATTTCAGCAGCAATAGTTCTCGCAATCTGCATTCTTGTTACGCTCTGCTGGCCGAAATTGGGTGCGACATATCTCGTCGTCGCGGTTGGCTTTTTTCTGCTGCACAAGTTCGCGACAACGAACACCGCAGGCCAGCAACTCGCGAAGAAACTTGGCGAGCGGCCGCGCGTCGTCACAGCAGTTGGATACGTCATCACTGAGCCGAAGATTGCGCCCAGCGGATTCGCAACGTTCCTGCTCAAGCTGAGATCAATTGAACTCGAAGGCAAAACCGAATCCACGCGCGCAGTCTGGCAGGTGCGTTGGAAAGGCGCACCGCAGTTTGGCGATGAATTGAAACTTTTTGGAACGGCCGAGCCAATCGCGCCACCACGAAACCCCGGCGAATTCAACATGCGCGCTTACCTTGCGCGGCGTGATGTCCGTCGATTGCTCTTTGCTCGTTATCCGGAAGACGGCACGCTGATCCGCCACGGCGGCGGCAACCCGGTCCTTCGCGCTGCACAAGCATCGCGTACCTGGATGCAAAACGCATTGTGCCGAGGCTTGGAGGATGCTCCCGAGGCAAAAAGTTTCATCAGTGGAATCGTGCTTGGCATCCGGCACGAGACACCGGAGGACATTGAAGAGCCCTTTCAGCAAACCGGCACGATTCACCTTTTCGCCGTCGCTGGCTTGCATGTGGGAATTGTGGCGGCGCTTTTGTGGGTGCTGGCTGCGATCGCACGCCTGCCACGTAAGCGCGCAGCGGCATTCATCATTCCGTCGCTCTTTTTCTATGCAGCGGTAACAGGGCTGCACATCCCCGCCTTACGCGCGGCTGTGATGGCTTCAATCCTCGTCGGCAGTTACTTCTTCGAACGACGAGTCTTTCTGCTAAACAGTCTCGCGGCAGCGGCGTTTTTCCTCCTCTGCTGGAACACGAACGAACTGTTTTCCACCGGGTTTCAGCTTTCCTTCGCGGTGGTCGGGGCAATTGTGTTATTCGCGGATCCGTTCTTCAAAATTTTGCAACGCCGCGGGGCTCCGGATCCTTTTCTGCCGCAAAGTCTCCTGCGCGGTCCGCGGCGGTGGGTGCATTCCGGATATGACTGGATTTGCGGTGGAGCTTCGGTGTCGCTTGCCGCGTGGATTGGTTCGTTGCCGCTCATTCTTTGGTACTTCCACCTGGTTACACCGATTTCTTTGCTCGCAAACCTCGTGGTTGTTCCGATTGCATTCTTTGTGCTCGCTGTTGCGCTCCTCTCACTATTGGCTTCTCCGCTGCTTCCGTGGGTTGCGGTTGTTTTCAATAACGCCAACTGGTCGCTGGCTACGCTGGTCATCGGCATCGTTCAGGTGTTCGCGCGAGTTCCTGGCGGACACTTTTATGTTGATCCGTTTGAGTGGACTGGACGGTTCTCAGCGAAAATCACGGTGCTGGATCTGGGTGCTGGCGCAGCGGTTCATTTGCGAACGAGAAGCGGCGATTGGCTGTTTGATTGCGGAAGCGAACGTACTTACGAGCGCATCGTGCGCGAGTATCTGCACTGGGCCGGTGTGAATCGGCTCTCCGGTTTGGTCCTGACCCATGGCGATTCGCAGCATATCGGCGGCGTCACGCAATTGTTGCAGGATTTCCCCCGCGTTTGGGTCATCGACAATCCCGCGCCCGACCGGTCGGTGATTCATCGACGCTTGTCCCGAATGCTTTCGGGGCTGAAGAAACGCGGATTCACATCTGCGGAGCTGGCCGCGGGAGACAATTTCCGTTTGTCGCGCGACGTTATCGGACGCGTTTTGTTTCCGCCACTCCGCTTCGCAGGAGAAACGGCTGACGATCAAGCCTTGGTTATCCGATTATCTATCGCGCCCGACGCGTTTGTTTTGTTTATGTCGGACAACGGCGCCGAAACCGAGCGCGCGTTGTTAAGCAATGGTTTCGACCTGCAGAATCAGATTCTCGTGAAAGGTCAACATTACTCTGCCGTTTCAGGGTCCGCTCCGTTTTTGGATGCGGTGCGGCCGCGATTGATCATCGCCGCCTCAACGCAATTTCCGGAACGCGAACGGGTCAGCGATGAGTGGGCTGACCAGGTTCGCGCTCGCGGCATCAAACTTTTTCGCCAAGACGAAACCGGCGCGGTGGAGTTGGAATTTCGCGGAAACGAATGGACCGCACGCGCCTATTTGACCGGCGAAATTTTTCGAAGCGTCAGCCGGTAAATCGGCAGACTCTGCTCGCGGAATGTTCGTTCGAATTTAGTTGCCGGGAGAAGGACGTCATCGCGATCGACGATTTCAAATTTTGAATCAGTGCGGCTGAGCCGTTCAATTTGGCGAAAATAATCGAGCTGATCCGTCGCAACGCGCAAGAAACCGTGTTCCTCCAACGCGACAGCAATCGCATCCATAAACTCGCCCGTAAAAATCCGGCGCTGCTGATGTCGCCGCTTTGGCCACGGGTCGGGAAACAAAAGATAAAAAGTTTCGACTGAATTTGCCGGCAACAGGTAGCGCACGGCGACCAAAGTGTCGGCACGCAGCACTCGCACGTTTTCGATCCTCTTCGCTTTCTGGCGAACTTTCTCCACGCGCTTGGTCAAGCGCTCGATGCCGAGGAAGTTTTTCTCCGGGAACTGCTGCGCCAGTTCGCAAAGAAATGATCCATCGCCGCAGCCAAGATCGACGTGCAAGAATGCGCTGCGTCCGAAAAGTTGCGAAAGATCGAGACGCGCGAGGGACAACTCTGGAACCACGTGGTTCACCCAGAAAATTGTCGGCGTTCCAGCGCGCTTCAACTCACGAATATTTTTGGAGTTGACGGAGTAAGTGTAAGATCAGTGCTTCTATGAAACCGCTGGTCGTAAGCACCGTATTGTTTTCGATTACAGTTTTTGCAGCGGCGCAAAATCCGTCGCCGCCGCAAACCAAGACTGCCGTTTTCGCCGGCGGCTGTTTTTGGTGCATCCAGCCCGCATTCGACAAAGCGCCAGGCGTTATCAACACCGTGGTGGGTTATTGCGGCGGAACCGAGCCAAACCCGACTTACAAGCTCGTCACTTCGGAAAAAACAAACTATCGCGAATCGATCGAAGTCACTTATGACCCGGCGAAAATTTCCTACGAACAGCTTCTGGACATTTATTGGCGTCAAATCGATCCCACCCAGGCCAACGGACAATTCACAGACATTGGCCCGAGTTATCGCGCCGCAATTTTTTATGGCAACGCCGAGGAAAAGAAAATTGCCGAGGCTTCAAAAGACAAGCTTGCGCGCTCTGGAAAATTCAAAAAGCCGATTGTGACCGAAGTTCTGCCGGCGATGAAGTTTTGGTCCGCCGAAGATTATCACCAGAAATATTACCGGCAAAACCCGGGGCATTTCGAAGCATTTGAGGAAGGGTCAGGTCGGGTCTCATTTAAAAAAGAGAAATGGGGCGGCGAACAATAGCTTGTGCCGCAGTAACCCGCTTTTCGATTCGATTTGATCGCATGATTGGAACATTGGATTCGAAAATTCCGCCAGGGCCGCTGGATCAAAAATGGCGCAGTCACAGAGACCATTCGCGACTGGTGAGTCCGAACAACCGGCGAAAGTTTGAGATCATTGTGGTCGGCACCGGCCTGGCCGGCGGATCGGCCGCGGCGACGCTCGGTGAACTCGGTTACCGGGTGAAATGTTTTTGCTTTCAGGATTCGCCGAGGCGCGCGCACTCGATTGCGGCGCAGGGCGGCATTAATGCTGCGAAAAATTATCAGAACGACGGCGACAGCATTTACCGGTTGTTCTACGACACGATCAAGGGCGGCGATTTTCGCTCGCGCGAAGCGAACGTTTATCGGCTCGCTGAGATCGCGAACAACATTATCGATCAATGCGTGGCGCAGGGCGTGCCGTTTGCCCGCGAATACAGCGGCTACCTGGCCAACCGCTCCTTCGGAGGCGCGCAGGTTTCGCGTACGTTTTACGCGCGCGGCCAGACCGGCCAGCAACTGTTGTTAGGCTGTTATCAGGCGCTCTGCCGCCAAGTCGCCACGGGCACCGTGCAGATGTTGCCGTACACGGAAATGCTCGATCTGGTGATCGTGAATGGAGAGGCGAAGGGAATCATCACTCGAAACTTGCGCACCGGAAAAATGGAGAGGCACGCGGCCGACGCCGTCGTGCTCGCCAGTGGCGGCTACGGGAACGTGTTCTATCTCTCGACCAACGCGCGCGGCAGCAACGTCACAGCGACGTATCGCGCTTACAAACGGGGCGCGCTGTTTGCCAATCCATCCTTCACACAGATTCATCCCACCTGTATCCCCGTCAGCGGGGACTATCAGTCCAAGCTCACGCTAATGTCCGAGTCGCTGCGGAACGACGGACGCGTGTGGGTGCCGAAACGCAGCGAAGATTGCTTCAAGCCACCAAGCGAAATTTCCGAGGCGGACCGCGATTATTATCTCGAGCGAAAATATCCCAGCTACGGCAATCTTGCGCCGCGCGATATTTCATCGCGCGCAGCGAAGGAAGTTTGCGACGAAGGCCGCGGCATCGGTCCGGGCGGGCGCGGCGTCTATCTCGATTTTGCTGATGCGATCAAACGGCTGGGCGAAAAGACGATTCGCGAGCGTTACGGTAACTTGTTCGAAGTCTATGAGAAGATCACCGGCGAAGATGCTTACAAAGTGCCGATGCGCATTTACCCCGCCGTGCATTACACGATGGGCGGTCTCTGGGTGGATTACGATTTGATGAGCAACGTGCCCGGTCTGTTTGTCATCGGCGAAGCAAATTTTTCCGATCATGGCGCAAACCGGCTCGGAGCCAGCGCACTCATGCAGGGCTTGGCTGACGGTTATTTTGTTTTGCCCAACACGCTGCCGAATTATCTCGCCGGTCAAATGGGCAAACGTCCGTCAACGGAGTCTACGGAGTTTCAACAAGCTGAGCAAAGTGTCCGCGCCAGGATCGAGAAACTACTGAACCTCAACGGCACGCGCTCGCTCGATTCGTTCCATCGCGAACTCGGACTTCTCCTCTGGGACAAATGTGGAATGTTGCGAAGCGAACGAGGATTGCGCGAAGCCCTCCGAAAAATTCCTGAACTGCGCGAACAATTCTGGCACGACGTGCGCGTTCCCGGAGACGAAGAAGATTATAACCAATCGTTGGAACGCGCCGGTCGCGTCGCCGATTTTCTCGAATTCGCCGAGCTGATGTGCATCGATGCACTGGAACGCGACGAATCTGCTGGGGTGCATTTCCGCGAGGAACATCAAACGCCCGACGGCGAAGCACTGCGCGACGATGAGAACCACGCCGTTGTGTTCGCGTGGGAATTCCAAGGCGACGGTCAGCCCCCGAAACTCCATCGCGAACCGCTGCACTTTGAGACGGTGCATCTAGCACAGCGCAGCTATAAATGAGTGCGCTCCGCAATCCATAATGAATTTCAGACTCAAAATCTGGAGGCAGCGCAACGCGAAGGCTCCTGGCAAACTCGTCGATTACGAAGTGCGCGACATCTCGCCTGACACGTCGTTTCTCGAGATGCTCGACATCCTGAACGAGAATCTGCTCCTGACGAACGAGGAACCAGTGGCGTTCGATTCTGATTGCCGCGAAGGGATCTGCGGCACCTGCTCCCTTACCGTTAACGGCGAAGCTCACGGGCCCGATCATCCGGGCGCAGTGTGCGAGCTTTACATGCGAAAATTTCGCGATGGCGCGACAATTACAATCGAGCCGTTTCGCGTTGGTGCATTCCCGATCGTGAAAGATTTGGTCATCGATCGCAGCGCGCTCGACCGGATGGTGCAAGCCGGTGGATTCATCTCGGCGCGCGCAGGATCCGCGCCTGAGGCCAACTCAATTCTCGTTCCCAAACACGACGCTGATCTGGCAATGGAAGCAGCGGCCTGCATCGGCTGCGGCGCGTGCGCGGCGGCGTGCCCCAACGGTTCAGCAATGCTTTTTGCGGCTGCAAAAGTTTCGCACTTATCGTTTTTGCCCCAGGGCGGGCCGGAACGCGATCGCCGCGTATTGAAAATGGTGCGCGCGATGGATGCGCAAGGATTTGGCAATTGCACGAACACGTACGAATGCGAAGCAGTGTGTCCGGCTGAGATTAGCGCCAGCTTCATTTCGAAACTGAATCGCGAATACGCGCGCGCCCAATTCCGCCAACGCCTGGGCGAATAGGCTAACAAAAATCTGTATGGGAAGCTGTTAGCTTCCCTTGGGACGACAACGTCGTCCCCTATAGTGTGCGCGCCGTGCACGTCCACAACTCTGGATCGAGTTCGGCTCTTGCACGACTCGCCAGAATGTCGGGATCCGTATTCTCGCGAAGCGCCGCGAAACACGCCGAACCAGATCCGGACATGAGCGCGGCGGCGACTTCTGGTTGCTTGAGCAACCACATTTTCAGTTGCGCCAGAAAGACGAACTTTTCGAAAACTGGGCGCTCCAGATCGTTCACGAATGTTTGGCCAGCCAATTCTTGGGCCGCGTACGACACGCCTGGGATTTCGTGCGACTCTCGCCAGTGCGAGTACGTCCATTGTGTAGGTACGCCAAAGTCAGGTTTCAGCAACAAGATCGACAATTGTTTGCGGACCTTAACCGGGTTCACCAACTCGCCACGTCCTTTGCAGACCGCTGCGGATTGAAAAGTGAAAAACGGAACGTCCGATCCGATCGTCTCTGCCATTTTCGCCAGCGTTTCCCGCGACAAATTCGTCTCAAACAATTCGTTGAGCGCGAGCAGAGTGGAAGCCGCGTCGCTGCTTCCTCCGCCCAGACCCGCGGCGTGAGGAATTTTTTTCTTCAGCTCGATCGAAATACCGACGTCGAGCTTCATTGCCTCGAAGAACACCTTTGCCGCGCGTACGACGAGATTCTCTTCGCCTTTAGGCACTGAAGGGTCATCGCAGCAAAACGCGATTCCCTCTTTGCCGCTGAGACGCTCAATTTTGATGTCGTCGCAAAGCGAAATCGGCGAGATGAGTGTCTCGATCTCATGAAAGCCATCGCTGCGCCGACCGAGAATTCTTAGCGAAAGATTAATCTTCGCTGGCGCGAGGACTTGCATATATCGTCATGTCGAGCGTAGTCGAGACATCCCGCGTTGCCAGCCAAAGCTAACGCTGCGGGATTGCTATCTTAATAGGGCTGATGCTATTAACGTAGCGAGCGGCTGATTGAAACCAGCCTTCGGCCCTCGACTTCGCTCGGAATGACAAACGTTGCTAACAAAATCATCGTTGCGCTGGACGTCGCGACAAAGGAAAGGGCGCTAAAGCTCGTTGACCAGCTCCGCGGCGAAATCTCGTTTTTCAAAATCGGCCTGCAACTCTACACGGCCGAAGGCCCAGACATTGTGCGAGCGGTCTTATCCACTGGCGCGAAGGTTTGGCTCGATCTCAAGCTCTACGACATTCCCAACACGGTCGCGCGAGCAGTGGAGTCTGCAGGTACTCTAGGCGTGCAGATGCTGACGATCCATTTGAGCGGTGGGAGCGAAATGATCCGCGCTGCGACTGCCAAGCGAGCAAATAACATGCTGCTCCTCGGAGTGACCGTGCTAACGAGCGCGATCGAACAAACGCTGCGCGAAATTGGAATCACCGATAAAGTGGAGGACCAGGTCGTGCGCTTGGCGACGTTGGGAGTCAAATCAGGAATCGATGGAGTCGTGGCCAGTCCGCATGAAATCAAACGTCTTCGCCGCGAGTTCGGCGACAGAATCAAAATCGCTGTTCAGGGAATTCGGCCAAACTGGGCAGAACCTGGCGATCAGAAACGGTTCATGACTCCACGGGAAGCAATTGAAGCGGGCGCAGACTACATCGGCATCGGGCGGCCCATCACCGGCGATGCGCGGCCACGCGAAACCGTGGCAAGAATTCTACAAGAACTCAACTGATGGCTGTCATTCCGAGCGAAGTCGAGGAATCTCTCGATGGTTCTGAAAGAGCCAGAGGTGTCTCGACTTCGCTGGACATGACGAAAGGGCGTTTTGCCGCGCTTAGTGTTTACAACGACATTACGGCGAAATCGGCGGCGATGAACATGGCGATGGATGAAGCGCTGCTGGAATCGGCAACCATTCCAACTATCCGCTTCTATCGCTGGCGTTCCCCTGCCCTGTCGTTCGGATATTTTGGGAAGTTTTCAGATGTGGCGATTTACGCGGCGGAGCGCGATTTAGTTCGGCGCTGGACCGGCGGCGGAATCGTTTTTCACGGGGACGACCTAACCTACTCGATCGTGATTCCGCCGAGCGATCCGGCGTTTGATGAATCATCAATTGCTATCTACGAAAAAATTCATCGCGCTTTAGTCGACGCTTTAAACGGAGTTGGTGAATGCGCAGTTGTAGCCGGGGGCATTGACCCCGGCGGGATTCCGTTCTGGAAGGACGCCACCGTCAGCGCCAGCGGCTACAACTGCTTCACGAATCCGGTTCGCGCCGACGTGATGATGGATGGTCGCAAGATCGCCGGCGCGGCGCAACGCCGTACTCGTCGCGGTTTGTTGCAGCAAGGCAGCATTCAAGGCTTCGTTATGAAGACTGACCTCGCCCAACAATTTACGCAGGCTCTGTCGGCCAATTGCAGTGAATTCGAGGTCAATGAAGAAATTTTCCAGCGCGCGAGAGAATTAGCGCAGGAGAAATACGGGACTGAATTCTGGCTGAAGAAAAGGTAGCGTCACCGTTTCGTCCGCAACCGGTCGGATTTGCCGCCGCAACTCGCAATATTGTGCAGAAACAAAGCTAGAGGCTTGCTCTAGTCTGACCACCCCGTTATCCTCGCCTCGTGGAACTCTTCGCCCGCACGGACCGGAGCACGAGTCGCCGCGCAGTTGCAAAGGCGAACAGCTCTCCCACGCTTCGCTTGGCCGAAGTTGCAAAATTAGTTCAACCGCACCTTGAGCAAGTCGAGACGCGCATCGCACAACAGGCCTCGGCGTTCGATCCCGCAATTGAAGGTTACGTCCTCTATTCGATCGGCAGCCGTGGCAAACGTCTTCGCCCGCTCCTGGCTTTGCTCGCAGGCGGCGCCACAGGCACGGTTAACTCGGGACACGTCGATCTCGCCGTAATCGTGGAACTCATCCATATCGCGACACTGGTGCATGATGACGTGATGGACGAAGCCGAACAGCGTCGAGCACAGCCGACCGCAAACGCGCGCTGGGGAAATTCGCTGAGCGTTCTATTAGGCGACTGTCTTTTCGCGCACGCGCTGACGTTATCAACAAACTTCGAAAACTCCAATATCGGCCGCGCAATCGCGCGCACCGCAGCGACAGTTTGCTCGGGCGAAATGATTCAAACGCAGCGCAGGTTCGACCTTAATCTGACCGTTGAGGATTATTTGCGGATCGTGCAGATGAAAACCGGATCACTTTTTTCGGTCGCAGCGGAACTGGCTGCCCTCATCAGTGAGGCCGATCCGAAGGTGATCGGAACATTCAAGGACTTTGGATTCCAAATCGGGACGGCCTATCAAATTTATGATGATTGTGTCGATCTCGCCGGCACCGAGAGTGCGACCGGCAAAACGCTCGGGACCGATCTGCGCAAGGGCAAGTTTACATTGCCGGTTTTGTTTTTTCTACGGTCCGCTTCGGAGTTTGAACGCGAACGTTGTTGCCAGCTTGTGCTGGACGAAAAGGTCGAAGAAATGATTGAGCTCCTCAAGAATGGCGCGAACAACGGGGCGTTAAACGAGTCAATCGCAGCGGGCAGCGATCTGATTCGCAAAGCGCAATGCGCATTCGATGGTATCGCGCCGAATCGTTACACCGATGCCTTGTTCTCGCTCGGTGACGCGTTGTGCGACATGTTCGATCAACTTCGCGTCTGATGAATCAGCGGCCGCAGCGCCGCTGTTACTTCGAACTATGGTGCAGCTCAAGATTCATGAGATGGCCGAGCACGAACGGCCGCGAGAGAAACTGGCTGCGCACGGGGCGCGCGCGCTGAGTGATGCGGAGCTGATTGCGATCTTGCTGCGCACTGGCGTCTCGGGTGCAAACGCGATAGAGGTCGCTCGCGAACTATTGGATAAATATGGTTCGCTTACCGGATTAAGTCGCTGCTCCGTTGATGAATTATCAAAAATCAAGGGAGTCAAATTCACTAAGGCCGTTCAACTTGTTGCCGCTTTCGGCCTGGGTGATCGGTTGGCGAGAGAGAGATGGGTGAAACAAAAAGTCGATTCACCCGAACTGGCGAACGAGCTCGTCGGTCCAGAGATGCGCCGACTTCAAAAAGAATCCTTGCGCGTTATTTTGCTCGACACCCGATATCACCTGATTCGCGTAGAGGAGATCTCGCTCGGAAGCATCAACGAAAGCATTGCGCACCCGCGAGATGTGTTTCGCCCGGCAGTAATCAGTTCGGCCTATGCAATCATCGTTATACACAATCATCCCTCCGGCGACGCGTCGCCGAGCCAGACTGATCACAGTCTGACGCGACGCTTGGCCGAAGCCGCTGAGCTTTTGCAAATCAAATTGCTCGATCACATCATCATCGGCGCGCCATCGGACACGAGTCCTGGCTATTTCAGCTTCAAAGAAGCAGGCGTGTTGTAGGCAAGGAAATCCGAATTTCGAATCTCGAAATCCGAAACATGACGGCCGCGAAAATTCATCCGACCGCAATCGTCGATCCGAACGCGAAACTCGGCGCCCATCTGGAGATCGGCCCGTTCTCGATAATTGGGCCGCACGTGACAATCGGCGAGAAAACGACCGTGCAATCACACGCGGTGATCGAAGCCGAAGTCGCGATCGGCCGCGGAAATTTCATCGGACACGGCGCGATCATCGGTGTGCCGCCGCAGGATGTTTCGTTTTCGCCGGAACGAGAGACGAAAGTCGAAATCGGGGACGACAATATTATCCGCGAGTACTGCACGATCCATCGCGGCAGTCCCGACGGTAGCGCCACGAAAATTGGCGACAAGAATTTTCTCATGAGCGGAGCGCACATCGGTCACAATTGCCTCATCGGAAACAATGTCGTGATTGCGAACAATTGTTTGCTCGCCGGCTACGTTCGCGTCGATGACGGTGCTTTTCTCGGCGGCGGATCAACCTTTCACCAGTTCATGCACATTGGCCGGCTAGTGATGGTGCAGGGCAGCTCCGCATTTGGAAAAGATCTGCCACCATTCGTGATCGGTGCCGAGCGGAACTCCGTGTTCGGACTGAATATTCTCGGGATGCGCCGCGCTGGGCTCGGCGCAAAGGATCGAAATGACATTAAAGAGGCATTCAAACTCATCTATCTCAGCGGACTAAACACATCGCAGGCACTTGAAAAAGCAGCGACGATGACCTTCGGCGCGCCGGCTCGCGAATTCCTGGACTTTGTCGCCGCTTCAGAGAAGCGCGGCATTTGTCCTTTGAAACGCGGCGGTGCCGAAGACTTGTCGCACTAAGGTCCTTGGCGACGAACTGCAAGATGGCGCGGTCCCACTCACCCGCCTTGCACCGGCGGCATGATTGAAATCTCCTCGCCCTTTTTCAGCTTGTAATTACGATTCACAAATTCCAAGCCCGCGCCGATCAAGATGCTTTTGTCATAGGCACGAAGCACAGGCCGCTGCACATACAGTTGCTCAAGCAAATCGCGAACAGTTGCGCCGTCAGGAAGCTCGAGTTCCAGGTCACTAATTCCAACCAGATCGCGCAGCTGCGCGTAAAATTGCATTCGCACTTTCATCCGTTTAATTGATCTAACAATTTCTTCCTGAGCGCGCCGATGTACGGAAGGTTGCGATAGCGCTCCATGAAATCGAGCCCGTAACCAACGACAAATTCATCCTCGATCTCGAATCCGACATAATCTGCATCAACATCGCGCGCGCGCTGCTTCCTTTTGCTTAGCAGCACACATACGCGAACGCTACGCGGTTCGGCCGTTTGTAGCTTTTCGCGAACAGCGGCCAGCGTGTGACCGGTGTCGAGAATGTCATCGAGGATCAAGACATCTTGGTCGGTTACGTCGGGAAGATCCACATCTTTGAAAATCACCTGCCCGCTCGTTTGCGGTTTCCCGTGGTAACTGACGACGTTCAGGCAATCCAATCTCAATGGTAGTGGAATTCGGCGCAGCAGATCCGACAGGAACATCAGACTGCCGGTCAACACCGCGATCACCGTCAACTGCCGTTCGCGGTAATCGGCCGTGATTTGCGCGGCCATTTCATCCAGCCGCTTGTGAATTGCCGGCTCATCAAAGAGCACGCGCTCGATGTCGCTTTGCATCGACGTAAATAGGCCACCAGCCGGCGCAGAGATCAACGCGCAGCAACTTCCCGGATTTGTTCTGCTTTGTTTGTCATTCCGACCGACGTGGAGGAATCTCTCGCTTGTTTAATTTCGTCGCATCCCCGTTTGATTAGAGATGTCTCGACTTCGCTCGACATGACAGAAACGAAGCGCTCACGATGAAGATCCATCATGATCACCTCGAAGTCCGCACGCATGGCAAGGGTCTTTATGAAATCACCGATGACGTGCAGTCGAAGATCGGCGAGCGCGGCGTGCGAAACGGAACAGTCACGGC
Source organism: Verrucomicrobiota bacterium (assembly GCA_046725275.1). GTDB lineage: Bacteria > Verrucomicrobiota > Verrucomicrobiia > Chthoniobacterales > UBA10450 > Udaeobacter. The sequence goes on along the minus strand of JBKOYE010000157.1, from coordinate 2,258 downwards.
TTTTGTCCAGCACACCAGTTGCAGCATCGTGATCATGGAAAATGCCGATCCCACCGCGCGACGCGACTTGGAAGAGTTTTTCGACCGACTCGTGCCGGAAGACGCAGATTATTTCACGCACGGTTCCGAAGGCAGCGACGACATGCCATCACACATCCGCATGGCGCTAACGCGCACCAGCGAAACTGTGCCGATTGCCGACGGGAAAATGCAGCTCGGAACCTGGCAGGGCATTTTCCTGTTTGAACATCGCCGCGCACCGCATCTTAGAAGCGTGCTCATCACGATCATCGGCGAATAACCTGTAGCGGCGGCCTCTGACCGCCACGGGCGTGCGTCAAGTTTGCATTTCCCTTCTGAGAGGCGCTGCGAGATTGCGCAATCGGGTGGGAATCAGCCAAGCGTCAGCTGCAATCACAGACATCGCAGCGGGACAACAAATAGGAACACTGCGCCGCTCCGGAAACTTCCTGGGACAGCGCAGCGCGCCGTTATTGCCGCCTTTCGAAGACTTATAGTCAAGGCTTAATCCACATTGTGGCTGAGTTAGGGGCACCTACTGCATATCCTGCGCCAGACTCCAGGGTCACCACAACGCTGTAGGATTGACGGATGTATGATCCTCTTGGATCAGGCAGGGTTTGGACCAGGATTGTTCCGTAGCCTGATTGTCCGATGTAGGCCGGGGAGACAGGCGGAACGTAATCAACTCCTGGGATAGCGGTGCCGCCGACCGAGAAGTTGACCCAAGTTCCACCCAACAGGAGCCGAGGCTTCATGTCTAGGACGAATGAACCGGTCTTTCCCCGGGTCACGTTATCAGTGCCATGAATTGTGATCACCGGGAGGTTCTCACCCTCTGGGCTTGTTAGGTTAGCGGAGCTCGCGCCCGCGGTAGCAGTTCCGTAGGTGGGGCCACCGTCAGGATACGGCTTCGTCTCTGTGACTGGCGCAAGCGCAAACGCAAGCGCAAACACCATCGCTATAAATACGGGGTTTTGATTTTTCATGATTTATTTTCCTTTCATTGTTTTGGCCTTCCGTGAACTCTCGTGGGTGGGAACTCATCTCCGGCCACTGAAGTAGTGCGTAAAGGCCGGCGAGAGGTTACGCGGAAAACGCGTTCGGTAGGTGGAAATGTTGAAGCGTTAAAGCGGCGAGACCCGCCCTCGCAGACGCTCCGGCGCACGTCAGCAGAACGCGTCAGAATGTTTTACCGAGGATGCCTTGCGTAGGCAAAGTCAAGATCGGAGCAATCGACCTACTCATAGATGGCGTCGATCAGCCGCAATGATCTTTCAGTGGGCAAAAGCGACTGCTCCATTTGGTTCATCACGTACGCGAACGCGATTTTATTTTCAGGGTCGGCGAAGGCGTGGCTGCCGCCCGCACCGGGATGTCCGAAAGCATTCGCTGAAGGGCCGAAGATTTTCCGCGCTGCTTGTTGTGAGTCTTTCATGAATCCGGCCGAGAATGCAGTTGGTATCTGGAAAACGCGGTCGATGCCGTCTGATAAAGTGGTTGTCATCCATTCCATGGCTTTTTGTGAAAAAAAGGTTTGGGCATTCAATTTTCCGCCGTTCGCGAGTATGGAATAAAATTTCGCAAGCGCCGAGGCGCTGCCGATCCCGCCGAAGGAAACAATCGGCAGCGCACGGATGTGCGGATCATTCATCTTGCTGATCACGTTCAAGCCATACGGCGAGGTAAACGCCTTTCTCGCCAAAGTGCCCGGTGTCAGAAGGTCGCGATAGAATTGCTTTGGCTCGGGTGGCTTGCCGCTTTTCGCGGCGTAAACCGTGGCGACGCGCGCATTCTCGATCTCTGGCAAACCAATCCAGAAATCGAGTTCGAGCGGCCGCCCGAAATTTTCCTGCCAATAGTCCGATAATGTTTTCCCAGTGATGCGCCGCACGAGCTCGTCCAGAAGAAATCCAAATGTGCGCGCGTGATAGCCATGCGCAGTTCCCGGCGGCCACAGCGGCGCTTGTGCCTCGAGTGCCCGAATGACTCCATTGTAATCAAGCACATCAAGGCGCCGATCCAAAGCGCAAAGTCCCGCCTGATGCGAGAGCAATTGCCCGAGCTTGATCTTGTCTTTGCCTGCCTGCGCGAACTCCGGCCAGAACTCTGCGACGCGCCGGTTGAGCTCAATCTTCTGTTGTTGCAACGCATGCAACACACAGGCGCTGCCAATTCCTTTCGTTGCAGACCAGACCAGCACGATGGTGTCGGCCGTCCACGGTTTTTCGCGACCC
>JBKOYE010000197.1:0-5417 GCA_046725275.1 Verrucomicrobiota bacterium | reverse complement strand
ATCGAGGTTGCGATTCGTTACGACGAGCGTGCGTCGTTCGATTGGCTCTGCCTTCCGCTGGTTCTTCGTAGCAAAGTCGATCCCTTCTTGTACTGGATCGATGCGGAAGATTTGCTTCAGCAGCAGGAGCGTTCCGATCATCCCTGCAATAGCAGTGGGATAAGTGACGGCGTAAGCGAGTGCCGGCAATGCCAGACGATCAGGAACGATGTTGGGCGTCATCGCAAGCGTTTGCGTCGCGGCACCGAGCGCTGGCGTGTTCGTTACCGCGCCGCACAAAATACCCAACACCACAGCCGGATCGAAGTGCGCGAGCCAGCCGATGATTGGCGCTGTAACCGCGCCGAGGATGACAATCGCGGCCGCAATTAAATTCATTTTCACGCCCTGCTTCCGAAGTGTGGCAAAAAAACCCGGACCAAGCTGGAGCCCGATGGTGAAGACGAACAGTATGAGTCCGAAGTCCTTTACAAAGTTCAGAGTGCGCTGATCAATCTGTTCGCCCAAGTGACCAACGAGAATTCCCGCGAAAAGCACACCGGCAGTGCCCAGCCCAATGCCTCGGACCTTCAAACTGCCCAAGGCCATGCCCACGACGCAAACGAAAGCGAGAACAGCAATCGCGTGCGCGATGGGCTGCGCCTTGTGGAGGTCGAAAAGCCAGGTCATTCTGTCAGGCTGCGGGCGCCGCCGCTTTCACTTCGGCGCTCGCGCCTGCGACGTAAATCTCGAAGTTTTACCAGACGTCATTTTTTGACGCGGGATGCTCGACCACACGTTTATCTTTTGGCGAACGCCCTTGCCTTGACGCCAGAGTAGGCGAGCATGCTCATAAAGGACGCTCGGCGGAAGATTATGATGCACGCCAGTAACGGTGAGGCCGTGCTGTTCGAGAGTGAATGCGGCGGAATTTGTGGCGTTCATTTTTCTCAGAGTTGCAACTCTATTCTAGCACGAACCAAAGCTTCAGCCTGTCGGGCTGCGCGCCTAATCGTGTGTGAACGTCAGGTCTTCCATCTCTATACGATCATTTGGTATCCTGTCGCCCGGCGGTAGCCACTTTCGCCAGTTCGTTCTATCAAGTCGATAATTCTCAACCCGGGGTTAGGGAAAAACCAGAAATGAGACCACAAACGTCGGTAGCGCTACTCTCCAACGGCTCGTATAACGTGATGGTCACCAGCGCCGGCGCTGGCTACAGCAGCTGGGGTGATTTGGATGTAACGCGCTGGCGCGAGGATGGCACACGCGACTGTTGGGGCCAGTTCTATTACGTCCGTGACCTCAGCGACGAAAGCATGTGGTCAATTGGTATTCAGCCGTTGCCTAAGGCTGCAGATGAACGTGCATTCGACTTTCAACCCGACCGCGCCGAGTTTCGCCGGGAGGATGGTGACGTCGAGACCCGCTGTGCTGTCTGTGTCGTGCCGGATGCAGATGCTGAATTACGCGTGGTGACGCTGGTCAATCACAGCCATCGCGCCCGCGAATTTGAACTAACGAGCTATGCGGAGGTTTGTCTGAACGCCCGTCTAGCGGATCAGGCTCACCCGGCTTTTGCGAAGTTGTTCCTGGAGACGGAATTCGAACCGCGTTGCGGCGCGCTTTTGGCCCGACGCCGACCCCGCAGCACCGACGAGCATCCAGTCTGGGCGATTCATACTTCGGCAGGGAGCATTTCGGGCGCGGAGATTGAATATGAAACGGATCGAATAAGATTTCTCGGACGCGGCCGCACTCCGGCGAACCCCGCTGCCTTGGAGCCGAGATCTCGCTTATCGGGAACGACTGGCCCCGTACTCGATCCAATCTTTAGCTTGCGCCGGCGGATCAGCGTTGCAGCAGGAAGTTCGACCCAGATCGCGTTTGTCACCGGAGCGGCTCATACGCGTGAAGTCGCTATCGGAATTGCTGAACGATTCCGCGAATTCGAAGCGATCGATCGGGCATTTGCAAGTCCCAAAGCCCATGGTGAAACTAAAGTACGCGAGCTTGGACTCGAACCGGACGAAAGCGGCCTGTTCAACCGGTTGGCGGCTGCCGTCATTTTTACGAACTCCAGTTTGCGCGACATTGATGCTGTGGCTGCCAACCACCTTGGTCAGCCTGGTCTGTGGCCGCACTCGATTTCTGGGGACCTGCCAATTGTGTTGATCCGAGTCACTGGGGTCGACGATGAAACGGTTGTTCGTCAACTTCTGCGGTGGCGTATCTATGCCCGCCGCCGAGGGCTGAAATCAGATCTCGTGATTTTGGATGAGCGCGGCGGCAAACGTGCCAATCGGCTAAGAAAGAAACTTGAGACGGGAAGTTCGAGTGATGTGTTCGGCAAGCCCGGCGGTGTGTTCTTTTTGACCGCAGATAAGATAACGACCAATGACGTCGTCCTGCTCTCAGCGGCGGCACGGGCTGTACTCGGCGGGGATCGCGGGTCGCTGACTAAACAGATCGATCGTTCCGCAGACCCGGAACCTGTCCCTGCCCTTCCATTCACTTCCGCGGCAATCCCGCCGAAGATTCGCGCGCGGCGCGCACGACGACCTAAAGGATTGCGTTTCTGGAACGGCTTCGGAGGCTTTACATCTGATGGTCGGGAGTACGTGATCGTCATCAACGGCACATCACAAAGTGGACCAGTTTTGCCGCCTGCTCCCTGGATCAATGTGCTGGCCAATCCGCAATTTGGATGTTTAGCGACAGAGGCTGGCCTTGGCTACAGTTGGGCGGGGAATAGTCAGATGAACCGACTCACTCCCTGGTCGAATGATCCGACTTCGGATTCGCCAGGTGAAGTGATCTATTTGCGCGATGAGGAAACTGGTGACCTATGGACGCCTACGCCAATGCCGCTCGGCCCGAAGGCAAAAGTGACCGTTCGCCATGGTCAAGGCTACACTCGCTACACGCATAACAGTCGTGATCTCCATCAAGAGCTCTTGGTATTCGTACCTTCCCACGATCCGATTAAATTGGTGTGCCTTACAGTGCGAAATGATGGTGATCGATCCCGACGCCTGTCGGTTACGTACTACGCCGAATGGGTTCTTGGAACTGTTCGTGAAAACGCGCCACTACAAGTCGTCTGTGAACGCGATCCGAAGAGCGGCGCGATAATCGCAAGGAACGCTTGGGCTGGCGACTTCGCACAGAAGATCGCTTTCGCAGCCTGTGGTTCGCCCGTGCAGTCGGCCACTGCTGATCGTACGGAATTTCTCGGGAAACATGGCTCGGTTTCAACGCCCGACGGTCTGAAGCGCGTCAAGTTGTCCGGTCGCGTGGGTCCTGGCCTTGATCCCTGCGCAGCAATGACCACGGATATGACGCTGGCTTCTGGTGAGACGAGAAAAGTGGTTTTTGCCTTGGGGCAGTCGGACAGTTTGGAAGAAGTGCGCCGACTCATAAACGAATACACACCATCCAACCGAGCTGATGCGGCACTAACGCAAGCGCAGCAGCGTTGGGATCACTACCTGAACGCGGTGCAAGTGACGACGCCTGATCCGGGCATGGACTTGATGCTCAACCGTTGGCTTGTTTATCAGGTGTTGGCTTGCCGCGTTTGGGCCCGATCTGCGTTTTATCAATCCGGCGGGGCGTACGGTTTTCGAGACCAACTGCAGGATGTAATGGCCCTGGTCTATAGCGCTCCCAAAGAGGCGCGGGCGCAGCTATTGCGATCGGCGGCCCGGCAATTTGAGGAGGGCGATGTCCAGCACTGGTGGCATCCACCGTCCGGGATCGGCGTTCGCACACGGATCACCGACGACCTTTATTTCTTGCCGTTCGTTGTTCATCACTACGTTCTGATGACAGGCGACACGGATTTGTTAACTGAAGTCGTGCCGTTCATCGCGTCGCCGCTGCTGACTGAAGAGCAGGAAGAAAATTTCAATTTGCCCACAGTGAGCAGCCAGACGGGTACCATTTACGAGCATTGCCTTCGCGCACTGAAGCATGGCTATCGGCTGGGTCCTCATGGATTGCCCCTCATGGGTACGGGTGATTGGAACGACGGCATGAATAAAGTGGGCGTCCATGGAAAAGGAGAAAGCATTTGGAACGCATGGTTCTTCGTCACCGTATTGAACGCGTTTGGAGATTTGGCCGAGCAGTGCGACAAGGCGGACGATGCCAATTGGTGCCGGGCCGGGGCAGAGCAGTTGCGGGTGGCTCTGGAGGCCAACGGTTGGGACGGCGCTTGGTACCGCCGAGCGTATTTCGATGATGGCACTCCTCTGGGCTCAGCGGAAAACGATGAATGCCAAATTGATGCTATTCCACAGGCTTGGGCCGTCATTTCCGGTGTAGCAAATCCAGCACGTGCTCAATCGGCAATGGACGCGGTTCAAAAACGACTGGTCCGTATCGACGACAAGTTGATCCAACTTTTCGATCCCCCGTTTGACAAAGGCGTCCTTCAGCCAGGCTACATCAAAGGATATGTGCCAGGCATTCGCGAGAACGGTGGTCAATATACCCATGCCGCCACTTGGGTCGCTCTGGCGACGGCGTTGCAAGGTTTCGGTGAGCGCGCAGTGGAACTTTGGAACCTCATCAACCCAGTCTATCACGCCACAACGCCTGCCGAGGTTCAGCATTACAAAGTCGAGCCCTATGTGGCTTGCGCAGACGTGTATGGTGCTCCGCCTCACACGGGCCGCGGTGGTTGGACGTGGTACACCGGCTCGGCGAGTTGGCTCTACCGCGTCGCGATTGAATCGATTCTTGGTTTCCAATTGCGGGGCGATACACTTCGCCTTGAGCCGTGTATCCCGTCTAGCTGGCGAGGATTTGAACTGAAGTATCGCCATGGGTCCGCGACGTACCGAATCTTAGTGGACAACTCGGCTGGCGATGGTCGACGCGTCCGATCAGTCGAGTTGGACGGGCAGCGCTTACCGAACGGCATCGTACCGCTAATAGACGACTCGAAAACTCACGAGGTCCGAGTGAATTTGGGTGACGCAGAGCTATTGACCGATGGCTGACACTCAGGGCGCCGGCAATAATTCTGATCAATTGACCGATAGAGATCTCGGTCTGTGCCAGTTCTCCACAGTTCTGTACTATCTGCGCGAAACCAACCCGGATAATGGGTTAGTCCGCGACAAGACTGACCCGAACGCTCCGGTCAGCATTGCCGCCGTCGGCATGGCGCTGGCGACGATTCCGGTCATCGTCGAGCGTGAAGTCATGCACCGGGATTTCGCCGCAAAGATCACCTTAAAGCGGCTCCGTTACTTGCTTGCATGTCCGCAAGGTCCCGAGCCGGACGTTTCTGGCTACCAAGGCTTTTTCTATCATTTCCTGGACATTGAAACCGGCCGGCGAGTTTGGCAGTGTGAGCTTTCCACCATCGACTCGGCGTTTCTCTTCGCGGGCGCCTTAACAGCAGCAACCTATTTCGACCGTGACAC
>JBKOYE010000075.1:0-12975 GCA_046725275.1 Verrucomicrobiota bacterium | reverse complement strand
CGCGTATCCATTGATTTACCCCGATGAACTCTCACAAGTGCGTTTCAGATGAATTATGAGAGTTGAAATCTTTACTCTGTGTGATGCAGCCACTGTCGATGCTGGTGGCAAGCTGAATATTCTCGGTTCGTTCGACCGCCTTAACGCCAGGGAAGCACCCGTGATTCACCCGCAGTGTTCGCTCGCGATGAAATTGCGCTTTGAGCGTGTCGAAGAAGGGAGGAAACGCATCCGGATTGCGTTTATCGATTCCGATGGTACCCCTGTCATGCCTCCGTTGGAAGCGACTGCTGACGTTCATCTTCCCGGCGAAGATGTCACGTCTACTGTATCCCTTGCTCTCAACATTCATCAGCTTCGCTTGCCGAAATTTGGGGAGTATTCAATCGATCTAGCGGTGGACGACCGACAAGAGGCGTCAAGTCCGCTTTATGTATCTCGCATCGGGTAAGACGCTGACGTTGCGTGATCGCGATTCGATGCAGCAGGAACGTGTCGCTATTCAAAATCTGCCTGCGATCTTGCGAGAACGCATTCGCTGATGGATCTCGCCGAGTTCCGCGAGTAATGCCTGAGCAAGCCTTCTGCAATCGAGGACACGCCGTTCGGGCCTGATGTTCTCGTGTTCAAGGTCGGCGGAAAAATGTTCGCGTTGGCAGCTCTCGACGAAGTGCCCACGACGGTGAACTTGAAATGCGACCCGAATTTAGCGCTCGACCTCCGCGATCGCTACGAACAAGTCAGGCCCGGTTATCACATGAACAAGAAACACTGGAATACTGTCGAGATTGAAAGCGGCATTCCCGATGCCGAGTTGCGACAGATGATCGATCACTCCTACGACTTGGTGATTAAAGGTCTGCCCAAATTTATGGCAAAGGTCGGAGCTCGATCTCGCCGAAGCTCAACTGCAGCGCGTCGCGGGCGACGTTGAGGAAATTATCGGCAGCGTCGGTAAGAGCGACGTGCAGTTCACCACGGTCGGTTGCGGGCGAGCGCAGCGATTGTTCATCCAGGATTTTCTGCACTGCGGTCGCGCAATTTTGGGCAGAATCGACAAGCGTGATTTCGCGTCCGAGCACGCGTGCAATCGCGGCGCTAAGCAGCGGATAATGGGTGCAGCCAAGCACGAGCGTGTCGATGCCATCGGTAAGCAGGGGCTCAAGATAACGAACAATGACCTGGTCAGTTACTTCGTCATCGAGCAATCCTTCTTCGATCAAAGGAACGAGCAGCGGACACGCGCGACTGCTCACGCGCACATTGGTGTCGGTGGTGCGCAGTACCTTTTCGTACGCGCCGCTGCGGATCGTCGCCCGTGTACCGATCACACCGACATGCCGGTTGCGGGTAACCTGCAACGCTGCTCGCGCTCCAGGTTCGATGACTCCGATCACAGGGACGGAAAATTTTCTCGTCAACAGCGGGAGTGCGACTGATGAGACCGTATTACACGCAACAACCAGCGCCTTGGATTTTTTTTGCATCAGCATGTATGCCAGCTCCAATGCGTAGCGCTGTACGGTTTCGGGACTCTTCGGACCGTAGGGAACGCGTGCTGTGTCGCCGAGGTAAACAATTGTTTCGTTTGGTAGCCGATCACGGAGCGCCTTGACCACGGTCAGCCCGCCAATACCTGAATCAAAAACACCGATCGGTCGCGGGTTGCTCATGCAGCGGGAAAGTCATCGCAGTCGAAACACACTGCAACTAGGTTGCCTCTCCCTTGCCAAGAGAGAGGCGGAATCTCTGCCCGAAGGACTATGGATCATTTGCAAACGTGCTCTCGTCTCGGATGATTGATCGCGATGGCTGAACTTCCGAAGAGATACGATCCGAATTCCGTCGAACCGAAGTGGTACCAACGCTGGATCGACAATCGCGATTTCGTAGCGAACCCGGAGTCGTCGAAGCCGGCATTCTCGATCGTGATGCCCCCGCCGAACATCACGGGCATGCTTACACTCGGCCATGTTTTGAACAACACGATCCAGGACATTCTTGCACGCCGCGCGCGAATGCAGGGATTCGAAGTCCTTTGGCTGCCGGGAATGGATCACGCGGGAATCGGAACACAGACCGCGGTGGAGAAATATTTGCGCCGGACCGAGAACAAAACGCGCCACGATCTCGGTCGCGAAGAATTTTTGCGGCGGGTGCTGGACTGGCAGGACAAGCACGGCGGCATCATCATCGAACAACTTAAACGCCTCGGCTGTTCATGCGATTGGTCGCGTCAGCGCTATACGCTCGATAACGCTTATGCCGCTGCTGTCCAAAAAGTCTTTGTCGATCTTTACGACAAGGGCCTCATCTATCGCGGTCGCCGGATGATCAATTGGGACCCTGCGGCGCAAACTGCCGTTTCCGACGAGGAGGTAATTAGTAAGCCGCAGAAAGGGTACTTGTATTTTGTTCGGTATGAGATTGTGGAAGAACCGGGGTGCTTCCTAGAAGTCGCAACAACGCGGCCGGAAACGATCATGGCCGATACGGCGATGGCGTTTCATCCGGGCGATAAACGATACCTCGACTTGTTAGGCAAACACGCCTGGCGTCCGCTCGCACGGGAGAAAATTCCAATCATTGCTGACGAAGCAATCGATCCGGAGTTTGGGACCGGTGTTCTAAAGGTTACTCCAGCACATGACGCGCTCGATTTTGAAATCGGCCAACGTCATGACCTGCCGATCATCGACGTTTTAGCTCCTGCCGGCCGTGTCAATTGCCCTGCGGTTCCAGAGCTGCACGGACTGGACCGATTCGAAGCGCGGAGAAAAGCTGCGGAGCTATTAGAGGCGAGGGGACTTTTGGCGAAAGCCGAACCGTATGAAAACAACATCGGGTTTAGCGACCGCAGCGACGTGCCCATCGAGCCTCGCATCAGTGAGCAATGGTTCCTACGCTATCCGAAAACAAAAGAAGCCCTGGCAGTCGTCCGTGATCACCTCATCCGTTTCTTTCCAGCGCACTGGGAAAAAGTTTACGCACAATGGCTGGAGAATATTCGCGACTGGTGCATCAGCCGCCAGGTTTGGTGGGGACACCGGATACCGGCGTGGTACCGGAAATCTCAAATCGCAAATTCCAAATCCCAAAGCAGCGAGCAAATTTACGTTGGCATCGAGCCGCCGCCTGATCCCGAGAACTGGATCCAGGATGAAGACACGGTCGACACCTGGTTTTCATCGTGGCTGTGGGCCTACGAGACGATGGATCCGCAGACACGAAAGAAATTCTATCCCACCAGTGTGCTGGTGACCGCAGCGGACATCATTTTCTTCTGGGTCGCGCGAATGATCATCGCCGGGCTCGAGTTCAAACCGGGGAAATCCAGCAAGATTGAAGACAACATTCCGTTCCACCACGTTTTCTTCACCAGCATTGTTCGCGACAGTCAGGGTCGCAAAATGTCGAAATCGCTCGGCAATTCGCCTGATCCGCTTGAGTTGATCGACAAGTACGGCGCGGATGGTCTGCGATTTGGTCTGATGCGCCTCGCGCCTACTGGCCAGGACATTCGGTTCGATGAACGACAAATCGAGGAAGGCCGTAATTTTGCGACGAAGCTCTGGAACGTCGCGCGTTTTCGCCAAATGCACGGCCCCAGCGATGCTGCACCAAAAATTGACCCACAGGCGTTATCGATCTTTGCCGTCGAAGTGCTCGCTCGGTTGAATGAGACAATCGACACAATCGAGTCCGCGTATCGCGAATATCAATTCAACATGGTCGCCCAACATCTCTATAATTTTGTCTGGAGTGATTACTGCGATTGGTTTGTTGAAGCGGCCAAGACGGACATTTTCAGCGAAGACAAAGCCAAAAAGAAATCCGCGTTAGTGGTGATGGATCTTGTGCTGTCGGCAATTCTTCGATTGCTTCATCCGTTTATGCCTCACGTTACTGAAGAATTGTGGTCGTTGCTCGGTTTTGGCAGCAATTCGATTCAATTCGCTCCGCCGCCAAAAAAGCTGCCGCTAGACAGCGTTGATCTCACAAAGATTAGGCAAAAAGTCTCCGCGTTATACGATGCTGTTCAAGTGGGGCGAAATCTACGTTCCGAAGCCGGCATCCCATCTAATACAAAATCGGATTTCCCGATAAAACCCGCGATTCAAGGCGTCGAAGAAGAAATTCCAACACTTTCTCGACTGCTTGGTGCTGATACCGTTGAAACCGTTCAACTCGAATGGCCCATCGGAACAATAGTAGGGATAAGCAAGATGGGAGAGATTGGAGTGAGAGTTGCTTCTCGCGAGCCGGACTTAGAGCGTGCTCGTCTCGACAAGGAAATCGCAAAAATCGAGGATCAAATGCGGGCAGTTCAGGAGAAATTGAACAACAAATCATTTGTAGATCGAGCGCCCTCGGACGTGGTAGAGAAGCACCGGCAACGCCTTAAAGACCTCACCGCGCAATTGTCAAAATTGAAACAGGCTCGAGAATCCGTCTGATCTGAGCAAAGTCCTGTTAGATTGAGGTATAGGCCTGATTTTACGCACGGACGAGAAAGCAATTTCGAACGGATCGAGCTCTAATTTGGTTATTCAAGGCAGAGGAACTGCTGATCTTACCGCGCAGCTAGCGAAGTTGAAGCAGACGCGTGAAGGCCTGAGTTAAAGATAACCTTCTGCTCGTCGATTTTGGCGCCGCGTTTTTGAAAAAATTCTTTCAGCTCCGGCGTGTAGAAGGTCTCGTCGTATTCCTGGTTCAATTCGAGCCAGATCCGACCGCGCGGCCGTAGATGTTTCTTGAGGTCGTCGAGAAAGAACTCCCACTCCGGGACGCCCCAAAGTCCGGGCATCTTGTGATTGTTGAAGCAAATCATGAAGGCGGTAATGACATCGAATTTTTGACCGAAGTTCGGGAGCGGACGAAATGGCTGGATTCGCTGAACGACGCGCCGGACACCGAGCAGGCGCGTGATTTCCCGGAACATTGGCAAGCGATCCATATCCAGGCCGACTCCCGAATGACCGAGGAGCTGCGCGATGTAGAGAAAGTATCCTGCGCCGCAGCCCAGATCGAGGATGCGCTTGGGGCGCGCCAGGTCGAGTTCAAGCTGGCGAATCCGGCGGATATTAACTCCAATCCACCGATCGAGATCGAGATATTTCGGCCAGTCCGCGCCGGGATCTGCTACGGCGTATCGCCGGCGAATCTGCTCGAAACCCGCTGGATCAATTGTCTCGATGACACGCTGTGTCTCCAACGGAAAACGCTTCGGGCTTAGCAGCCTGAGCGTATGTTTTCTCGCGCTAGCCAGGCTCTGGCCATCGACCAATTTTCGTATTTTATGGCGAAACCGCACAACTCACACCTTGTAGCGAAGCGCAAGAATTTCAATTAAGCTTTCAACGCATGAGCGTGTGGAAAAAACTGCTGTGGATTGGCGTAGCGGCCTTAGGCACCTGGGCTGTCGCCGTGCTTGCGCTCTCGCGCGGAGAACAAATCAGCGCCCTGTGGATTGTCATCGCCGGGTTTTGCGCGTTATCGATCAGCTACCGTTTTTACAGCAAATGGCTTGCGACCAAAGTGCTCGTTCTGAATGAGGAGCGCGCCACGCCGGCGGTTTTGCGAAACGATAACAAAGATTACGTACCAACGAATCGCTGGATGGTGTTTGGACATCATTTTGCGGCGATTGCCGGGCCGGGGCCGCTGGTTGGTCCTGTGCTGGCTGCGCAGTTTGGTTTTCTTCCTGGCACTCTCTGGGTCTTGATCGGCGCGACTCTCGGCGGCGGCGTGCACGACATGATTGTTCTATTCGCTTCGATCCGGCGCGGCGGCAAAACGCTCGGCCAAATGGTGAAGGAAGAAATCGGACGCGGCGTGGGTTTGCTTGCTCTCGTTAGCGTGCTCGCCATCATGATCATTTTGCTCGCCGTTCTTGCGCTGGTCGTGGTTCAGGCGCTAGCCGAGAGTCCGTGGGGCATTTTCACGATTGCTGTGACCATTCCCCTGGCGTTAATCATGGGGATCGCGCTGCGCACCGGCAAGGTGAGCGTCCTGGCCGTCACGATTTTCGGATTACTGGGCCTGGCGTTCGGCGTGTGGGGCGGACAATTTCTTGCCCACTTTCCGGCGATTGAAGCGTGGTTTCGTCAGGATCAGAAATGGCTCGCGTGGGCAATCATGGTCTACGGGTTGGCGGCGTCGATCCTGCCCGTCTGGATGTTGCTCACGCCGCGCGATTATCTCAGCACGTTTTTGAAACTTGGCACAGTTGCCATGCTCGCAGTCGCGGTCGTGCTCATCAATCCGACCCTGCAAATGCCCGCCATTACAAAATTCATCGACGGCAGCGGTCTTGTCTTCGCTGGACCGGTGTTTCCCTTCGTTTGCATCACCATCGCTTGCGGCGCGGTCTCGGGGTTTCATTCGCTCATCGCTTCGGGCACGACGCCGAAGATGATCAGACGCGAATCACGTATCCGCAGCATCGGTTATGGCGCGATGGTAACGGAAATGATGGTCGCATTGATGGCGATGATCGCCGCGTGCGTGTTGGAACCGGGCGAATATTTCGCGATCAACACAAAAGGAACGCCTACCGAAGTTGTCGCAAAAGTTTCCGCCGTCGGCTTTCCCGTCACGGAACCACAAATGCAAAGACTCGCCGCGGATCTTGGCGAGTCCACAATGTTCAACCGCGCCGGTGGCGCACCGACATTTGCTGTCGGCATGGCACACATGTTCGCGCGGGTGTCCGCCAAGCCAACCGCGCTAGCGCTGTGGTATCACTTCGCGATCATGTTCGAGGCGCTGTTCATTCTGACAACGATCGACGCAGGAACGCGGGTAGGACGGTTTCTGCTTCAGGATGTTCTGGGCAACGTGTGGCGACCGCTCGGCAACACACGCTCTTGGAGCGCGAACTTTCTCGCCAGCGTTTTGCTCGTCGCGGCATGGGGTTGGTTTTTGTATGAGGGCGTCATCGATCCTCTTGGCGGAATCAACTCACTTTGGCCGCTGTTTGGCCTTGCCAATCAATTGCTGTCGGTAGTCGCGCTTTGTCTTGGCACCACGCTTCTAATCAAAATGCACAAAACGAAATACATCTTTGTTACCCTTGTGCCGCTGTGCTTCATGTGTGCCGTTACTTTCTCCGCTGGTTACCTCAAAGTTTTTTCCTCTGATCCAAGACTTGGCTTCTTGAGTGGCGCGCGATCACTTTTGGCCGAAGCAACAACAGTCATTGATCCTGCGAAAGTTGCTGCGCTGGCACGGCAGGCAGGCGTTTGGCGATTTGACGCACTAGTTGCAGTGTTCTTTCTCGTGTTGGTCGCGGCGATCGTAATCGGCTCGGCGCGGCAGTGGTGGCAGCTCATTCGCGGAAGGAAGCGAATCGTTTTGCATGAAAACGACTTCGTGCCGATCACTCCTGCGCAGCTCGCGCAATTTCAGTCTTAGTACAAGTCCTGCCGGCGATGAGCTAGTGACTGTACTCGACGGCGAACTGACTGCACAAGGTCTTGAGACAAGTCAGCGTGAATGAGTTCTTCGCGGTCTGCCGATGCGGCCGCAATTACGACCCCGCGCGGGTCGATGATGGCGGATCTGCCGCAAAACCACAAATCATCGTCTTTTCCGACACGATTCGACGCAATCACATAAGCTTGGTTTTCGATCGCACGCGCTTGTGCGAGCACACACCAATGTTCGACTCGCGGGAATGGCCAAGCAGAAGAAATGAGTAACGCGCCGACGTTCTGCTCAGTCACGAGTTTTCGGTACATCTCAGGAAATCGGAGGTCGTAGCAGATGCTGAAACCAAAGCGGAGTTCGCCGAGATTAAAGCTCACGAATGCATCGCCTGGAGCAAAGCACGTTTGTTCTTCGACAGGTGTGACCGCATAGAGATGAGTCTTGCGATATTTCGCAGCAATGCCGCCCTTGGCATCGATAAGGATTTGGGAATTGTAAATTGATGAACCATCCCGCTCGGAGACGCCGCTGACGATTGCAATCGAGAGCTTCTTGGCGATTTCTTGAAGCCCCCGAACGAATCCTGTTCTCCAATCACTGGCGTGCTTTTGGATCACCGGCATCGAGTAACCGGTGTCAGTCATTTCTGGAAGAACGAGCAACTTGGCGCCTAACTCTTTCGCCTTGTGAGAAAAATCCCGAACCTTGGAAAGATTCGCTTCAGGATCGCCGAGCGAACACGAAATCTGGGCGACTGCAATTTTCATTCAATTGTCGTTCTGAGCAAAGCGAAGAATCTCTGATCATTCAACCCTGATTTGCCACAGAAATAGCCAGAGATGTTTGAAAACCTGGCCTCATGCCTCGCATTTCGTTGCAGCGCTTCGCTCAACATGACAGGGTTAGTAACGCAGTGGCTGCGCTACGCAGCAATCGGCCGGCGGTAACCGAAAAATTCGCGTTGCTTGATCATGTGCCCGACTTCCGTCGGAACCATTTGCTCCCATCTGGTGTCTCCAGACTGCAACTTCGCCAGCACGTCGGGGGGATGAATTCGCAAATACTCGGGATGGTAATCTGTGATCTCCTGGACGTATTGGTTGTCGATCAAGTACCGAAACAACGAGCGCAGATTGGGCGCGACTTCGATTTGCGTTGCGGGGACAATCTTTCCGCTGGCTTCATCAATCATTGGATAAACATAAAGTTTTAATCCTCCCTTAAACATCCGCCCGAGCGCCTCGAGAATTCCGCCTTCCAGATTCGTGTAATACTTTTCGTTGAAGATCTCGATCAAGCTGGGCACGCCCATGACGAGCCCGATGGCTCTGTTCGTGTAGCGAAAGAGATAAGCCGCGAGGCGATAGTATTCGCGAAACCTCGAGATCAAGACCGTTCGTCCGAGCGCGCCAAGAATATCCACACGCGCGAGAAAATCGGCGTGATCGACCCGGCCGTCGGCTAGCAAATTTTCCAGCGTCATTTCCATGAGCACTACCACGTCGTTTTCCGAACAATCGCAGTACTTCAGAAACACGCGGCGCGCACCGTCGAGCATGTCGTTGGTGGCGTAGGTGACGGGCCGAAAACTCCCGCGCTCAACCAGAATCGCCTTTTTATAGAAAACTTCAGCTGGCTGGACCGTTTCACCGTCCGCCTTGAACATCACCGCGTCTGTCAAACCCTGGCTGACCAACTGTAAACTCATCAATCGGTTATCAACGTTTTGAAAAAGCGGCCCCGAGAATTTGATCATGTCCACTTCGATCCGTCCCGATGCGAGGTTTTCCTGAAGCGACGCAATCAATTTCTCGGGTTGCCGATGGTAG
This sequence comes from Verrucomicrobiota bacterium, assembly GCA_046725275.1. Lineage (GTDB taxonomy): Bacteria > Verrucomicrobiota > Verrucomicrobiia > Chthoniobacterales > UBA10450 > Udaeobacter. Next base: position 3,715 of record JBKOYE010000075.1, on the reverse strand, counting down.
AACGCGGCATGTAACAAATTCACACCAATCACCCCGAGCGCTTCCTGTTGTTCGACGTGAGTTCCATCAAGCAGACGGACGTGGATGATGATTTGACTGGGCTGTGCTCGAGGCTCGGATTGAAAACGCACCCCAAGCCAACCGTGCGATTCGCTGCGATGTTTAAAACTGCGCGCCGCAACCGTGTCGGCAAAAACGAAGAATGTTTTTTCGGCTCCGAATTTTTGGTCAAGACGCTCGATGAGAAGATTGTACTCGTGGTGAAGCATCGTCTGGAGACGGGCACGGCTGACGTAGCGTTCCGCCGCTCCGTAAATTGCGTCACTGAATGTCATGTCGTAGGCGGACATGGTCTTGGCGATCGTGCCCGCCGCGCCACCGACGCGAAAAAATCTCCGTGCTACTTCCTGTCCGGCGCCGATTTCGGCGAACGTCCCGTACTTCGTCGCATCCAGATTCATCTGGAGCGCTTTCTCGTCGGTGCCGATCTCCATCTCCGGATTCATAAATTTCTCTAACGGCGATTCACGGTCGCCGCAAATCTGGGCCAGCGCAGCGTTGTAAGGCGTCTGTGTCAGACGCCTATCTGTTGGTTACGCGTAGCTCTGGCGTCTAGCACGACGCCCTACGGAAACTGCTAGAGCCGCACTTGCTCGGCGCTCTTCGCCTGAATCCAGCCGCGCAAGTCGTTCGGCAGCGCGGCGTACATCCAATCGCCGCGCGTGCTTAAGATCTTGATTTCGCTGCCGGGCGGTAACGCCAGAACGCTGTTTGCCGTGTCCGCTGTGGCGAGGCGCGCCTGAACGTCCTTGCCCGTCACGATGGCGAGCGCGCGTCCTTCGCTGCCATTGTCGAGTGTGTGAATCGCCCAGACAGCCATAGCGCACACGAGCAGGCACAAAATCGATAATGATAGCAGCGCAGCGGATCGGCGACGCGCGAAAATCAACGCGGCAATTCCAAAAATTCCCAGCCAGAAAGCAACCGCCGCAGCGATGCTGTATTGGTTGATGCTCGCGAATTGTAGGTAACGCTCCAGTCTTGTCGGTTGCAGCTCCAGCGCTCGCGCTTCGTCACGGGCAATCTGCAAATTAGCCGTTGCCTCCGGATGATGATTGTCTAAAGCGAGAGCGCGTTCATAATTCAAAATGGCGCGGCCAAAATCGCCCGTGCGAAAATATGCGTTTCCCAGATCGTAAAACAGATTTGCGTTCCACTGACCTGCGCGAACCACCGCCTCGTAACTGCTGATCGCGTCTTTGAAATGACCCTGCGCGTACTCCTGGTTCGCTTTTGCAAATTCAGCGTCTGGTTGGGCAAACGCTGATACAGCCGAACCGGCGCAGAAAAGAAGGGCAATCAGATAAGGACGGACCTTCATTCTAGATTTTCAATCAGCTCCAGCACATCACGCCGATTTTCCGGAGAAATTCTTCCCGGGCCGTTGTGCGTTCCGCTGTATTGCCACTCGTCGTTTTGCTCGAATAAACGGCGAAGCCGGTCGCGCGAATCAGTATCAAGCTTGAAGGTTTCCGCTGCAGTTTCCACGTCGACGGCGTTTGGGTCGACGCCGCGGTTACGAGAGGCGAGCGCGGCTTTCAACCGAACAACTCGCGAGGCTTCGGCATAATATTCCCGCGGGGACGCATCATCACGGCGCAACTTGTGCATCAGCTCCGCCGCTTCGTGTTGCAGCGCACCGATGCGGCGCGCCTCGCGATCGTCCAACCTCGCTCGTCGAATCTTCCAACCTGCGAACACGAGCAGCGCCGCCAATGGTAGCGATTGCGCCGCCCAGAAACCGCGACGCGTGTAAAGCGGCTCGAATGATGCCACCCTTCGCGATGGCTCGGTGAGTTGATAGAGAATGTCCTGCGGCTTGGTTGAATTCGGAACCGGTGGACGCCCCCGGGCTGCTGTGGCCGGCGACGAAGCCGGTGGCTGGGCGGCCACGGCCGGAGCAGCTGCTCCGCCATGAACGGTGATTGCCGTGGGTTCGCTGTGCAGCGTCACGTATTGTTCTTTCGCCGAATCGAGATAGGAAAATGCGAGCACTGGCAGACTTTGCTTGTTCTCGTTAGGCGAAACGACCATCTCGAAGGTCTTTGTGCCGCTGATACCAACTTCATCGTCCTGTTTGAACTTGGAAGACGGAGGATATTTATGCCAGCCGCGCTCATCCTCGAGCAACGGCGCATTCACCCGATCGAAATTGCCGCGCCCCGATATTGTCGTTGTGACTGTGATCGGATCGCCAACCTGCACGCTCTTCGGCTTCGCGTCGGTGGCCATTGTAAAGCTTCCAATCGCTCCTGAGAAACTGGGCGGCGCATTTGGTGGCAGCGGTTTTACTTCAAGCGCCACGGGATCACTGCTGATCTGGATGTCGCGACGTTCGCCGAACTGTGCAAATGGATTCGAGAAAAAGGGATCCGAAAAGGGATCGTCCAGATCGAATAGATCGAAAGGCGAGCGCGAACGTGGCGCGTTTCGTCTTCGCGGAACAACCACCTGCGCTTTTGCTTTGACGGGCCCGATTTCAAATTTCCCTGCCCGTGCCGCCGCAATCGCGGTTTTAAATGTCACTACTTCGAAAGGTCTGCCATTGATCGTTTCCAGATTTTGTGACGATTGCTGCAATTTCTGTGCGGTAAATCCTTGTCCGGTGATGTCAGGCGGCTCGACCAGTCTGGGATGAACACGCGCATCGAATCCCATTTTAATCTGGACCGGAACGATCTCGCCGACGTAGGCAGTTTTCTTCGGCACAATCAATTCAGCGAAGACCAGATCGCCTGCGCCGGTCGGCTGACTCTGAGCGCCACGACTTGGCCGGGTGGCGGTCGATTGGCCTGGCGCATCAGCCACGTTCAGTACAAGTTCCGGCGTCCTGAGTATCTTCCCGCCGGCGAGAACTGTCTGGGGCGGAATCGTGAATCGGCCGGCTTTGAGCGGCAGGATCCTGTAATTGTACGTCACGCTCGAGCTGGTCGCGAAGTTGTGTATTTCGAATTGTCGCGATGTTCCGGTCGCACGGATCTCCAACCCATCGATTGAAATTTCTTCCGGCGGCCGCGCATCGCCGGGACCGGTTACTTTGATTTGCAGCTCCACCGTTTCGCCCACAGTTGCCTGCGAATTACTCAACACGGCGGTCACGTTCGGCGCATCAGCGTGCAGAATCTGCGCGCTCGCGATTAGAGCCATTGTTGCAAATAAGATTCGGCAATACGTGGACATCTTCGTCAACTATTAGCTATCAACCCTCCACTATCGATCCTCCGTCCTACCAGTCGTTATAGACATGACGCCTTACTTTGCGTTCATCAAGTCGGACTCGCGCCTCTTCGTCTTTCATCGATTCCAGCAGAGCCAGCGCCTGGCGCTCGCTCATTTGTCCGTCTTTCTCCTGTTCGGTCTCAGCCACTTGCTCGTTTTTATCGGCCGGTTTTTGCGAATTATCGCCTGCGGCGCCTTTCACTTCGCCCGCAAGCTTTTTTTGCGGCGATTCCGCCGGGGTAGGGGAGGCGTTTTCATCTTCATCTTCACCTTCTCCTGGCGATGGCGACGGCATCTCGTTTTCTCCTTCGCCGGGGCTCGGTGATTCTTCAGCCTGCCGTTCACCGGGCGATGGCGAAGATTGATTTTGTTCCTGCTTCTCCGCGCCGGGCGAGGGAGATGGAGTCTCGCCAGGTTGTTGCTGTTTCTTTTGAGG
>JBKOYE010000133.1:0-13407 GCA_046725275.1 Verrucomicrobiota bacterium | reverse complement strand
TCGAAATAACTTCCGACAAAGTTCCGTGCCGTGACGGCCATTCCCTTGAGTATGCCTGTGCCAATCATCGATCTACTTCTCCCATTACGATATCGACGCTGCCGAGGATTACCATTACATCAGCGACAGTGTGACCGAGGCACAGGTCCTCAAGCACGGTGAGATTGATGAAGCTCGGTGGGCGAACGCGGTAACGATATGGGTTTGGAGAGCCGTCGCTGATCAAATAAAATCCGAGCTCACCCTTTGGTCCCTCGATTCGACCGTACGCTTCGCCAACCGGCGGACGAAATGCGCGCAATTTAACTTTTGGATTCACAATGGGGCCGCGTGCAATTTGCGCGAAGGCTTGCTTCAGGATCTCCACGCTCTCACGCATCTCCAACGCGCGCATCATCAGGCGATCGTACGTGTCGCCGTGCTCCCCCAGCGGGATCCGAAATTTGAAACGGGGATAGAACCCATAGCCATCTACTTTGCGAATGTCATAATTCACACCACACGCCCGCAACATCGGGCCAGTGATACCGGCATTGATCGCCAGCTCGGCGGAAAGTTTGCCGACGTTTTGCGTACGGCCGATGACGATCTCGTTGCCGAGAATCAGTTCTTCGAATTCGTCGAGGAATTTCGGGAACCGATCGACGATCTGTTTTGCGCGTGCGAGCCACTCATCGGTTGCCTCCACGCGGCACCCGCCAAAACGCATGTAGTCGCACATCATCCGGGAACCGGCTAGCGACTCGAAAAGATCGAGAATTTTCTCGCGCTCGCGGAAGGCGTACATGAGCGGTGTACCCCACGCGCCCATGTCGCTCAACAGAAAGCCCAGCAGCGACGCGTGATTCTGGAGCCGCGTCAGCTCGGCGAGAATAACACGCAGGTACTCCGCGCGTTCGGGAACTTCGATTCCAGCGAGTTTCTCAACACTGAGCGCGTAGGCCCAGTTGTTGGTCATCGAGCAAAAATAATCGAGCCGATCGGTGTAGGGCATCGAGCTAAGATAAGTCGTGTTCTCGCCAATTTTTTCGTGATTTCGATGCAAATAACCGAAAACCGGTTTGAGCTTGCGAACGACCTCGCCCTCGAGCGCCACATTCATCCGAAACACGCCATGTGTCGATGGGTGCTGCGGTCCCATCGACACTTCGAGCAACTCGCCCTCTAGTCGCGAGCCCATGCTTAGCGGCGGTCGCTCCATTGCTTCGATTGTTTGAACGGCTGCGCTCATTTCAGGAAATTAAACAAGCCACAGATGAACACGGATTGACACCGATTCGAATTTGTAAGTCGCTGAATTCTGACACGCTTTGTCATCCATGTTTGAAACTCGCTCCTCTCCGACTCGCTCGCCGCTACCCAGCGCGGCTTTGCCTTCTATGTCGCTCATCCCATTCGCTCCATTCATCCGTGTGAATCCGTAGCCGTAATTCCTTCCGCACCGTCCAACTGCGGCCGCGACGTGCAATGTGTCTTCGCACGCTCTAACACTGCATCATGCGGCGTCGGCTCCCATTCGTAATCGTCCGGCTCCCGATAATCTTTGCGCATCGGATGATCTTCGAATTCGTCCCACATCAAAATCCGGCGCAAATCGGGGTGACCATCGAAGCGGATGCCGTACAGATCGAAAATCTCGCGCTCTTGAAACTCTGCGCTTCGCCAGATGGGCGTGAGCGAAGGCAACCGCACGCCCTGTGCGCGATCAGCCGTGCGCATACGGATGATGACGGGGCCGTGTTTATGTGTCATCGAGTACAGGTGATAAACCGCTTCGAGATGTCCCGGAATTTTCTCATCGCTCGTTTCGATGATTTCCTTTTCTTGACCGTCGACGAGCCTCTTTACTTTCGTGGTTTTCTTTAAGGTGCGATCGAGCCAATCGACGCCGGTGACGTTGGAGCAAAAATCGAGGCACAGCGCCGGATCGACGCGCAAGAATCTCGCAATCGCGACCGCGTGCTCGTTGTCCAACAGCAATGAATGCTGCTGAGCTGGACTGCCGTTTTGCACGATTTCGATCTTCGCACCGGGCACGGCGGCTTCGATGCGGGATTTGATTTCGGCGAGGGACTCCACAGGCGTCGTCAAACGTTTAACAATTTAACTCTGTCTTTCGATCGCCGGTGGTTGAAATACACCAGGATTTGCCGGCGGATCGAGATCGTGTCGACCAAATTTAGGCACGGGGAACTCGCTTGGCTGCTCGGGCTTCAGGAACTCGGCCTTGTCTGCTCCGGTCAATTTTTGTTCGTCGATCTTACGCTGCAATTCCATGAATGCGTGTAGCAATGCTTCGGGCCGCGGCGGGCAGCCGGGGATGTAAATATCGACCGGAATGTAACGATCCATGCCTTTGAGAACGTTGTAGCCTTGCTTGAATGGGCCGCCAGAAATAGCGCACGCGCCCATGGCAATCACGTATTTCGGGTCAGCCATCTGGTTATAAAGGCGCACAATTTGCGGCGCCATTTTCTTGGTAACTGTTCCGGCGACAATCATGAGATCAGCCTGGCGCGGGGACGGCCGGAAAACTTCGCCGCCGAAGCGCGCGATGTCGTAGCGCGAGGCGGCAGTGGCGATCATCTCAATAGCGCAACATGCCAATCCAAATTGCAGCGGCCAGATCGAATTCTTGCGTCCCCAGTTGTAAAGCTCCTGCATCGAAGTGACCCAGACTCCCTGCCGTTGCAATTCGCTGCGCAGTTGCTCGTCGATTTGTTCCGTCATGTAAACCCCTAAACAGCTAAATCCGTAATTCGGTTTTCCCGTTTCAAGAATCTAACCCTTTTGATGTTTTTAACCAGCAGCGCGCTAGCGCTGCCACTGCAAACATCCCTTGCCCCATGCCCACACAAGGCCTTCAACCAACAGCAGAAGAAAAACCAGGATTGCGATAAACGCGCCGACCGGCAGACCGGTAAACGCAACCGCAAACGGCACCAGAAACACCGCTTCAACGTCGAAGATTAGAAAGATGATGGCATACAAATAATACTGCACATGGAACTGGATTTGCGCGTCGCCAATCGATTCCACTCCGCATTCGTACGTAGAAGTCTTGTCCGGCCCGGGCTTTGGCGGCTGAAAAAATCGTCGCCATAGCCATGCGAGCGCCAGTGGGATCAATGGAAACGCTAGTGCGACGCCGAGAAAAATAACAATAAAGAGATATGGATTAGGCGTCATTGAGTCGCGATCAAATTCGCTCGGAAACCGTCACTGCCAAGTTATAGTTAAGGCAGTGAATAAAACCGCTACTGAAATTCTAGTGGCGGACTAAAATTGAGGCTGGGCCTTCCGCGCTGAAAGGATACGTTTCTCGGGAAACCGTCATCCCCTGTTTATTTGCTTTGCGTGACAGGCTGATATTGTCCTATTGTAACGGTGCCGCTGTTTCGGCAGCGAAAATTTCTGAGTAATATGGACGTTAGCGGCACGATCGGCGCAGTTCTGAATCAGAAAAGCACAGAGATTTACTCGGTCTCGCCGGACGCGACGGTGTTCGAAGCGGTACAATTGATGGACGCGAAGAACGTCGGCGCTTTGCTGGTAATGGACGGCCAGCGCTTGGTAGGAATCATTTCCGAGCGCGATTACACGCGCAAAATCATGCTGCGCGGCAAACGTTCCCGTGAAACCAAAGTCGCAGAAATCATGTCAACGAATGTGTTCACAACGAATCGGCGCGAGGGAGTCGAAACATGTTTGCGCCTCATGACAGACCAACACATTCGCCATTTGCCTGTGATTGATGATAACAAGGTCGTTGGAGTGATCTCGATCGGCGACCTGGTGAAACATGTGATTTCCTGCCAGCAAGCAGCCATTGCCCATCTGGAAAGTTACATCCACGGCGGTTTCATTACGGAGTAGCGGTAGCGGCAGGCGTGTCGCCTGCGAACCACAAACCAAGCAGCCGACACGGCTGCCACTACAGTTTCCAAACGGTCTTGCCGCTTACGATCGTCCGCACTGCGCGTCCCTTGAGTTTCCATCCGTCGAATGGCGAATTGCGCGAAGCCGAGTGAAATTGATCGACCTTCACGGTCCACTCGAGCTCCGGATCAATCAACGTCACATCAGCTCGCGCGCCGACCGACAGCGTACCGGCATCAATCCCGAGCAAACGCGCAGGCTCGACCGTGTACATCTCGATCAATCGCGCGATGTCGATTGTTCGATGTTTGTGCACGAGCAGATCGAGAAATAGCCCGAGCTCAGTCTCCAGCCCAATGATGCCAAACGGCGCTGCATCGAATTCGACTTCCTTTTCGAAATCGGCGTGCGGCGCATGATCGGAACACAAGATTGACAACGTTCCGTCAGCGATTCCTTCCAGCAGCGCGTCCACATCGGTCTGCGAGCGCAGCGGCGGATTCACTTTGTAGTTCGTGTCGAAATTTTGAATCGTGTCGTCGGTTAACGCGATGTGGTGCGGACAAACTTCGCCGCTTATCTTTACACCTCGCGCCCGAGTTTCACGAAGCAACCGCACACTGCCTGCAGTCGAGATGTGTTGGCAATGGATCTGATGATCGCAAACTTCGGCAAGCAAAATGTTCCGCATCACGATCGCTTCCTCGCCCGCCGCAGGCCAGCCGGGCAACCCAAGCAGCGTGCTCCAATACCCCTCGTGCACCACTCCATTGCCGACCAAATTGTAATCCTGGCAATGATCCAGAACAGGCACGCCAACCATGCGGGCATACTCAACCGCGCGCCGCATCACTTCGTGATTTTGAATACAATGTCCATCGTCCGTTATCGCCACAACGCCTGCCTGTGCAAGCGAGCCGATTGGCGCGAGTTCTTCGCCTGCGAGATTTTTTGAGATTGCTCCGGTTGGCAAAACATTCACGCACGCGATGGCGGAAGCCCGATCTCTAATCCACGCAATCGTGCCCGGATTGTCCGGAACAGGCGCAGTATTCGGCATGCAAATGATAGTCGTGAAGCCGCCGGCCGCGGCGGCTCGAGCACCGGACTCGATCGTTTCCTTGTGACTGAATCCAGGCTCGCGCAGGTGCACGTGCATATCGATTAAGCCAGGCGCAACGATCAACCCGCGCGCGTCGATCTCTTCAATTTCGGATTTCGGACTTCGAATTTCGGATTTGGACGTGACGATTTTTTCATCAGCGATGTAAAGGTCGGCAACTTCATCTCGCTTGTTTGCGGGATCGATGACGCGGCCGTTGCGAATGATTGTCGCGCTCATTGCAATCCAAAAAAACTTCGGTCTAGGTGCCGCTCCGTGGGATCAAGGCGGAACTCGCCGATCCGAACTCCTTCTCCGCAGATTCGTCGCTTGTCATCTCGCCAGACGCGAGAAATCCATTGGTAGCCAAAATCCAGGCTCCCCTTGTTGAACCAGTCTTGTGGATAGCTCGAGACTATCTGATGGCGAAGATCGAAATCTAAAATCGCGATGTGAACTTCGGCAGGGTAGCCAGCCGATGATCCGATGTCGGCGAGGACCAAAACATTTCCGGCTTCAAGCAATCTCGGTGGGACGGAAATTCTGGTGGTCCCGGGAGGGAACGCCGCTAGGTAATTCTGTTCAGCGAGCGTCTTTCCCCTGTGCCAAATCCCGGCGCGGTTCAGGTGGTTACTCGCATCAAGCGCACTCTCAACATCTTCGATCGGAGATGCTGATTCCAGATCTAGCAGACGGAATTGCACTTCGGCGGGTTCGTCTGGAGGCACCGATTCACGTTTGTATTGGCGCCAAAGCAGCCACAGATCGGAAGTCAGCGCACAGGCGTACCAGTAAAATCCGATCAGAACGAGAAACTCATTACGTTCGTTGATCAAACCGACCCGAAATTCTTCGCCTCTCTTTAATTCGAGATTTTTCCAGGTCCTCTTTCCGTCAGTCGATTCACCGTTTGGAAACTTGGGAAGGTGCCAAGGAGTTGGACCGCCAACCCGCATTTTGTTTGTGCAGATCATGCCGAGATCCCTCCGCACAAATAAAGAACCGCCATGCGCACGGCGAGACCGTTGGTGACCTGATCGAGGATCACGCTCTGCAAGCCGTCGGCGACTTCGCTGTCGATCTCCACGCCGCGGTTGATCGGGCCGGGATGCATGATCAGGCAATCCGGCCTCAAAGATTTGGCGCGCTCTTTCGTTAGGCCAAACAACCGGATGTATTCGCCGAGCCCTGGAAAATATTCTCGGCGCTGACGCTCGTGCTGGATCCGTAACAGATTTACCACGTCCGCGCTTGGCAGCACTTCCTCGATCTTGTGCGAAACCTCTACGCCAAGTTTTTCAAAGTCGCGTGGCACAAGCGTGCTCGGCCCGACAAGCGTTACGCGCGCGCCTAGCTTGAGTAGACCGAAAATGTTCGAGCGTGCGACGCGACTAAACAAAATGTCGCCGATGATCGCCACGTGCAGCCCGGCGATTTTACCTCTGCGCTCGCGGATCGTGTAGAGGTCGAGAAGCGCCTGCGTCGGGTGTTCGTGCGCGCCGTCGCCGGCGTTTATCACACTGGCTTTCAATCGATTTGCCAGAAATTGCGGAGCGCCGGCGGAACTGTGACGCAGCACGATAATATCGGCATGCAATGCCTCGAGATTGCGCGCCGTGTCCTTGAGCGTTTCACCCTTGGTAAGGCTAGACGTTGTCGCCGAGATATTGATCACGTCAGCGCTGAGGCGAAATGCAGCCAGTTCGAATGACGTTCGCGTGCGTGTACTCGGCTCGACAAAGAAGTTGACCAGCGTTTTGCCGCGCAATGCAGGCACTTTTTTGATCTCGCGGGTGCCGACCTGCTTAAATGCGTCCGTCGTCTCGAGAACGAAATTGATTTCGTCGGCCGTCAACTCGCGCAGGCCGAGGAGATCCTTGCGTGTCCAGCGCGTAGTCATGTGATTTTACCCGGAACTTCCGCGATCACATCGATTCTCTTTCCACCCAAACGGCGTCCGGATCGTCGTCGGTTTCTTGCAGGCCCACCTGAATCTGTTCGCGCGTCGCAGTCGGTAAATTTTTTCCGACATAATCGGGACGAATCGGCAGCTCGCGATGGCCGCGATCCACCAGCACAGCGAGCTGAATGCGCGCGGGACGGCCGAATGAATTGATTGCATCCATTGCAGCGCGCACGGTGCGACCGGTATAAAGGACGTCATCGACAATGATCACGGTCCGGTCCTCCAGAGGTACAGGAAGTTTCGACGCGCGCACGACGGGTAATTCCTTGCGCGTGCCCACGTCATCGCGATGCATCGCTACATCGATGACGCCAGTCTCGACGCCAACGTTCTCGATCTCCCGAATGAAAGCCGCGATTCGGCGCGCGATCTCCACGCCGCGGGACGGAATCCCCGCGAGCACAACTGTTTCGAGCTGCGGGTTTCGCTCGATGATCTCGTGCGCAATCCGGCGTAGCGCGCGACGAATTGCTTCCGCGTCCATTATCGGGACGCCGGCGGATGAATTCTGTTTTGGTTTCACGGTTTCCTTGGCGACCTCGCAGGATCGCCTTAAAGGTACAAAAAATTAGGAGGCGGCCTGTTCTGTGCGCGCCTCCTTTCTTCGTCGCTCTCGCCAGTTGGAGCGATGTTTCACGATCCAATCCAGCAAAGCTCTTTCAAAGCCGATGTCTTTCCCGGCTTTCTCGCTTTCAATCCATTTGTGCTTCAAAATTTCTGCGCGCTCGGCGAGAAACTCCTTGTAGAGCGCCGAGTCTTTGACGAACTGCGCTTGGTCGTCCTCAGACGGCATGTCCGCTTTTTCTTTCATAAGATTTCTTCCTAGTCAACTCTGAACGTCCCGGTCGCCGCACACAATTGAACACCGGAATGGGACGAGGGAATCGCGGAATTTATTTAGAACCGTTTCTGGGAGGTGCCGCGGATGCCTCACTACGGCAACATTTTGCGAATCTCGTCGGCAATCCCCTTAAACTCAGCAGTTACAGGCGATTTCGGATCTTCGCTCACGATCGGAATCCCGCGGTCGCCTCCCTCGCGCGTGGCGATGTCGATCGGAATCTGACCCAGCAAAGCGACCCGCAACCGCTTCGCTTCTCGCTCACCACCGCCCGTGCCAAAGATGTCGTAGCGTTTGTTGTCGGAGGGCGAGAGGAAATAACTCATGTTCTCGACCAGCCCGAGCACCGGCACGTTGACTTTTTCGAACATGGTTGCGGCCTTGCGCGCGTCGATCAAAGCGACTTCCTGCGGCGTCGTGACGATGATCGCTCCGGATAACGCGACGGTCTGCACGATAGTCAACTGGATGTCGCCCGTGCCGGGCGGAAAATCGAGCACCAGATAATCCAGTTCGCCCCATTCAACCTGCCGCAGAAATTGCTGCGTGTATCGCGTCACCATCGGTCCGCGCAAAATCGCCGGCGAAGTGTCGTCCAGCAGAAATCCCATCGACATCAACCGCAGCCCGTATTGCTCGATCGGGACGATCATATTTTCATCCGTCGCCGTCGGCCGCTCGCGCGTGCCGAACATCAGCGAAATGCTCGGACCGTAAATGTCGCAATCACACAGACCGACGCGCGCGCCGGTTTGCTCCAGTGCCACTGCGAGATTTGCCGCGACTGTTGATTTCCCTACGCCGCCTTTACCGCTTGCCACCGCGATAATGTGTCTGACGCCCGGAATCCGCGTGGCGACTGTGCCCGCCCCTGCTCCGCCCGGAGGCGCGTGGATATCGATCAAAACCTTCGCGCTGCGAATGCCTGCGATCGTGCGCAAGGCGCGCTCCGCATCATTTTTGATTGTTGCGGGGACGTTTGGATCGTTGGTCGCGAGTGCGAGTTGCACTTTAACATCGCCATTATCAATCTGGATCGACTTCACCAATCCGAACGAAACGATGTCGCGAGTGAAGCCCGGATATTTCACGGACTTCAACGCGTTCTTTATTTGCTCCTCTGAGATCGACATCACACGAAAGCTACCTGCGCGGCGCGAGAGGTCTAGGTGGATCGGCTTCTCCTGAAGACGATGGTGATCGCCGGAGGCCAGTTTCTCTTCTTTAGCCCTGCATGCAGAATGTCAAGGCGGCAGAACCGCAATTCCCAACGCATTGAGGACAACGCGTTCCACCTACCGATCCTGGTAATCCACTCTGTAGCGAATCTGGTAATCGTTTCCGCCGGAAAAGCGGGTCGGTTGCTGGTCGGCTTTCGCCACGAAGTCTGCTTTTTGCCACTCGGACCAGCTCCTATATTTCGACCTCATTGGATTCGCTGGAAGACGGAGGTTAAAAATCCGGTCCTCGTGTCCCGGAAACTTAAGAACGAAGAGCCGTCGCGAAGTGCGAAAATACATTTCCACGTAGCCAGCGCGCACCCCTGGGGTTTCAGGCGCTTCCGTGTGCCAGATTCCGGGCATTGAATTGCGGTCCGTGTCGAGTTCGGGCTCAACGTTGGCAAGGTTTTCAACCGATTGGCCCTCCGGCGGTTTCACCTCAAATTCGAGCAGCGGGGTTGGCCCGTTCAGATTCAGAACATGTGGCTGAGCTGCATACCAAATCCCCAGACCAGATGCGCCAATGGCAAACATCGACACACAAACGATCACCAGCCCGATGAATAGCCAAATCCCGCGTATCCCTCGCCAATAGAGAACGAGAAGAATCGCGACCGGCGTGACAAGAACCGTAACGAGTAGCGCAATTACAATTACAAAATAGCCGGAGCCGCCTTCAAACGACGAAATATGCATGACTCTCGCCAGAATCGCTCCAAGCGCGAAGCCGAGAAATAGTCCGGCAGCGAGACCGATAATTCCCCCGACAATCCCGAGAAGAATTGCGCTGATCGAAAGTTTTTTTGGTGCGGCTTGCATCGAAGAAAATTAAGGTCAGTTGGACGGCGCCGATCTTTGAAGAAGATCGATGCGTTCATGCGTTTGTCCGACTTCCACGACGAGACCCGAATAATTCCATTGCCCGAGTGATTTGTTTGCCGACACGTAAATTGTCCCTTTTCCCTTGGGACCGAAGATCGGAATCGCCAGGTTGGATTCACCAGACGCGCCGTTCACGTTTGTGTTTCCCGAGACGAGAAATCCGTCCTTAATAGGTGAACCGAGAGCTTCAATTACAGCGGGATCCGTCTTCGCTCGCGCCAACGCCTCCTTGTAAACGTCAGTCGATTTCATCGCACTGAAGACGATCACGAGTATTGATCCAACGAACACCAAAAACAGCAGCGCCACAGTGAAACAGCCCACCGGCACGAACCATTTCCAGTTTCGTCTCCACCAGGTTGGCTTTGGTCCTGCAGGCTGCGTCAGCGGTTGATCCACACGCCTCTTCTACTTGACCGACGAAGCTCTTTGCAACGCATCTCTTCAGGCGCTCCAAGCTTGACGGTTTCAAGCCGTCGTCAGGCGGGATGGCAGGCAATCGACGCAGCAGCGTTGTATCGGTGCTTGTACTATGCACGGCGTTCGCCGCCGCAAATGCCTCTACAACAGGTTCAGATATATTTCCTCGAGCTGCTGTGCTTGCTGTTGCAGATCGAACTTTTCTCGGACTGCCTCGGCGCCGCTGCGCGCAATGCGCGAAAGAAAACCGGGATCTTGCGTTGTGTTGAGTAAAGCTTGCGCCAATGCGGAATCGTCACGCTCCGGAATGAGTACGCCACTCACTCCGTTTTCGATTGCTTCGGGAATGCCGCCGTGCTCGGTGGCAAACACGGCCAGGCCGGTGGCCATTGCTTCGAGCATCGAATTTGGAATGCCTTCTTGATTTCCGTCGCGGCCAGTCTGGCTCGGGTGCAGAAAAATGTGCGACCGATAATAGATCTCACGCAATTGCTCCTGTGAAATGAAACCCGTGAAGGAGACGCGCTCAGTGACACCTAATTCGCGCGCAAATTTCTGGAGTTCGGGAAGTAAAGGTCCTTCGCCAGCGATGGTTAGCGTGGCGCCTGGGTGTTGCTTCAAAAAGGTTGAGAAAGCGCGGAGCGTTACCGGCAGACCTTTTTTCTCGATCAATCGGCCCGCCTGCACGAATCGCCATTCGCCGTTCTTTGGGAAAGCACGGTCACGAAATGGAAATTCCTCTAGCGGAATTCCCGTGCGCTGTACTTCGATTTTTTCTCGGCCGCAGCCCAAATGGATCAGCGCGCGCCTCAGCGATTCAGAGCGAACCAGGACCAGCTTCACTGCGTCCAGCATCTGCAAAGTGGCTTCTCGATAGGCCGGCTTATTCATGTCCACCATGACATCAGCACCGTGGAAAGAAACGATCGATGGATTTTTCCACGCTCGAATCAGCGGCAGGAGATGCACAGCGATGTGGCCAAAGTAAATGTGTAAAAGACGCGCGCGCGTTTCACTTAGAACGCTGATTAACTCGCTCAGTTCCGCATCCGAAATCTGCCATGGCTTATCACGCACTTTCCTGAACCAAAAGCGCCGAAGGAAATGCGTGCGAGGTTTGGGAACAATGTGGACGGCCTCAAACGGATAGCGCTCCGCATTTTCGCGTTTCTGCGCAATCACCACCGGAGCGCATCGTTTCAGACCGGTGATTTGCCGGTAGATATGCAGCATCTCTGGTTTGAGAAACGTCGCGCAATAACAAGCGATAACCGGCCGGGATTCGGATGCTGTATTCAACGCGGAAGACTAGATGGTCAATGTTCCGCGTCCAAGTGCGAAACAGGGCTTGCGCGCCACCCCCGATGGTGCCTCTCCCTTTCTAAGGGAGAGGGGAGGGGTGAGGCTTGATTCACCCCGAATGGCGACGCGTGCGAAAACCTCTCACGTCATTCTTCTCCCCTTTGGAAGGGGAGAGGCGAATCGAGTTTGTTTTCCACGCAATTTCAAATCGAAAACTGCTCTCGCACGCCCGCTGGCACGCGAATTGGCCGACCGTTTTGCGAATTGATGGGACACCAGAGTGTCCGAGCCTTTGACAATAGCTGGCCATCGCCATTCCGCCGGATTGCCGTGAAGCGTTCAAACGTCAGCCGGGTGGCTTTGCCGACCCACGTGCGCAGCACGACTTGATCGCCGAGGCACGCAGGCGCTTTGTAGTCGATCTCGTGCCGCAACACCACCCAGCCGATGCTCTCCTGCGCGTCCGCGCTCGCAACCGCGCGCCAATGCGCAGTGGCGACTTCCTGGACCCACCGCAAGTAAACCGTGTTGTTCACATGATTCTGCTGGTCGATGTCTCCCGGCGAAACTGCGACAGTCATTTCAAAAGCAGCAGAGGACATGAGATGAATACAATTCATCTCACAACCAGCGCTGTCATCTTGAGCGAGACGATTGTAGGGCAGGCGCTCCGCCTGCCCGGGTTGGCAACCGAGGCGGTTGCCCTAGAAGATGCGGGTTCAGAAAATGTTAAATCGCCGCATCAACTCCTGCCGCGCTTCCATCGCCTGGCCCGGGTTCATCCGGCTGAGCACCTTTTCCCGGCGCTCGCGATCCATCGCCGCGAGTTCGCGCACCAACTGGTTGCGCGCTTTCCATTTCGCGTATTTGCTCAAGCCAATGCCCAGCGCGAGAAGCGCTGAGATGATCCAGACCGTAATGTCTGTCGCGGTGACGAGAAGCATAACGCAAAAAAGTCCGTTACCGGCAAGATAGCGCCGTTTTATAATTGTTGTAGCCACCGGTTCGCCGCAGGCGAATCCGTCAGTGTGCGGACCTGCGGCCCGCTCCGGTTCGGCTAGTCATCAAAACTGACAGACAGCCTACAGGGCCGGGGCTACACGATTGCAGTTCGATTCGCTTCGGTCTCCCTTGCAAAAGATCAAAACAAAGGAATCGAAAGCCCACCCGTAAGTTGACGTTCTCGAGAGGGGGCGGAGAGTTTGCCGATGCGTGTCTGTGGAGGGGTTCTCGTTATTGTGTGCGCTGGCGTCGCCTTCGGCGGTGCGCACCTGAGTCGCGCTCAGGAGGCGACTTCGGCGAATCTTCCGGATCAGTTTCAGACCGGTGAAATGATTCAAATTCAGAAGTCGAAAAGGAAAAAGTCCGAATCAACTTCGCAGAGTCTGGCAACAGCGCCGAAGCAAAACACTGCCCCCGCGCCGAAGCAGACCCCGCCGGCGGAAGAGTTGCCAACACAGATTGTAACCGAAGAGAAAAAGGCCGAGCCCAGCGCAGACACTGCCTCTGCTCCACCAAATCAAAAAGTGCCGCCTGGAGCCGAACAGACGACTCCTGCGGAAGAATCGGCGCCAGCGGTCGCACCAGCAGAAAAGAGAATTCGACCGAAAAAGCGGTCCTCGGCTCCTGTGCAATCCGAGGTGGTCAGCATCGCGGCGCCCGTTCCGATGTCGCTTTCGGTTGCGCAATCTATGGCAATCACCGCGCCGTTGCCTGAATACACTTACGAAATGAAACGCCGGAACCTTACTGGGAGCGGTCTTTGCGTTGTGACCGTTGATACAGCCACAGGAAC
>JBKOYE010000121.1:0-12319 GCA_046725275.1 Verrucomicrobiota bacterium | reverse complement strand
GCCCCATCACGCCGTCTTTCGGTTTTGACGGGAGCGAAACCGTCAATGTGTCGGGACATGGCTCGTCAATAGATTTTGGTTTGCCCGCGTTTACTTGGCCGACTTGTTTCGTTATACTGTAAACCTGATAAGTCGTTTTGTTAGCAACCGACTTCGCCGCCGGCTCAGCCTTGATCCACTTTCCGTTTTCGGTTGCGCCGAAGAAGTAGCCCGTCTCGATTTCAATTATCGGGTGCAGATCGGCCGCGCTGACGGTCCCGATGCTCAGTAGCGCAATTAAATTAGCTATAACTGCTGCGGTCTTGAGATTCACAACGTTTGCTTTTAGCCGGGGGGCGGCCTTTTGCCTAGAACTGTTTGCTTGTGTGCGTTAACGAAACCGTGCAAAACATGAGTTTGACATGATGAAATTAGTAGGAGTCCTTTGGTTGGTGGCCGTGCTCGCTGCCGCAGTTGCGGCACAGAACAAATATCCCGGCGGAATTGTTTACGGGCCGAAGGCCGCATTTAACATAGCCGCACCGGAAGGCTGGGTGTTGGACAACGAATCAGGCGCAGAGCAGGGATTGCCGTGCGTTCTTTATCCGAAGGGCGAATCCTGGGCCGATGCGCGAACGGTCATATACGCGAAAATCGCGAGCACCCAGTACGAGGATGCCGAGAAGTTCGCGGCGGTGGCCATCAAACAAATGGAGAGTAAGCACGGCAAGCCGAAGGAAAAGATCGACAAAGGGACCACCGGTAACGGTCAACCGTTCTTCATTAACGAGTACCCCGCGACGAAAACTTATTCGCAATGGGAACGAGTCGCCTATGTCCAGTTGCCAAAGGCGGTGGCCTATATCGTCCTCTCATCACGCGACGAAGCGAGCTATCGCAAAGATGCGCCGGCGCTGCGCGAAGTGCTGAAGACGTTTGCCTACCTCGAACCGAAAACTGAGAAGGGAGCGCACTAAGCGCGCTTCTTTGAATCAGTCAGCTGGAAAACCGTGCGGCAACGTTTTCTTTGCTCAATCGCGATTCTAAGCATGTTGGTCGCCGGCACATTCGTATTCGCGCAGCCGCAGAAGTCCGCGGGCATAGAAAATAAACGAACGGAGTCAGGCGAAGTGGAAGAGGCGACAGGAGTGAACGACTTTGATTTCCTGATTGGAAGCTGGCGTGTTCATCACCGCCGTTTAAAGGAGCGACTTGCTGGCAATCACGAATGGATTGAATTCGAGGGGACATGCGCCATGCAAAAAATTCTCGGCGGCGCAGGCAACATGGATGAGAACATCCTCGATTTTCCGGGCGGCGTCTATCGCGCTGTGACGCTACGCACCTATGATGCGACGAAGAAACAATGGTCGATTTGGTGGATCGATGGACGCGACCTGAGCCATCTCGATCCGCCTGTAGTCGGCAGATTCAACAACGGTGTCGGAACGTTTTATGCCAACGACACTTTTAAAGGGAAACCGATTCGCATTCGTTTTTTGTGGACGAATCTCACCACCAAACCGCATTGGGAACAGGCGTTTTCCGACGATGGAGGCAAAACGTGGGAAACCAACTGGACCATGGAATTCATGAAAAGTCCCAGGAGCGTGCGGACATGCTGTCCGGTAGTTGAACTTCGGCAATACACGCTCGTGCCAGGCGGACGTGAAACGTTGATCGACGTTTTCGAGCGAGAGTTCATCGAGACCCAGGAAGCTACCGGCATGACGGTGATTGGTCAGTTTCGCGATCTGAATAACCCGGACCGCTTCGTCTGGCTGCGGGGGTTTAGCGACATGGACGCGCGCGCTACACAACTACAGGCATTTTACGGTGGACCAGTTTGGAAAGCCCATCGCGATGGGGCCAACGCTACAATGATCGACTCCGACAACGTTCTTCTGCTGCGTCCAACGTCGCCGAATGCAGGATTTCAATTGGGGAATGCCAGCCGCGCTCCGGTTGGATCGACAATGAAGCGAGAAGGTATTTTGGTCGCAACGATTTATCACCTCGGCACAACGAAGGGAGCTGATTTTGCGACTTTCTTTGAGCGCGAGCTTCAGCCGCACCTAACTAACGCGAAAATTTCAGTGCTGGCCTCGTTTGTTACTGAAACGCATCCGAATACTTTCCCGGGCTTGCCCGTGCGCGAAGATGCGAATGTGTTCGTGTGGTTTTCGCGTTTTCCAGATCGCGACGCTTACGAAAGATCTGCGGCGGCCGTTAGCGAATCAATGCTGCAAGGAGAAGTCACAACGAAACTAGCGGCGTTCACCAGAGAACAACCCGAGGTCCTGCTGCTTTCGCCGACCGCTCGATCGCTCCTGTGATTTACCTGGATGATTACCTCACGAATCGCGGGAGCGATCCTCAAGCGAAAGAATAATCCCATCGGAGACACGGCTGCAGCTGCGCGAGGATGCCAGCATTTTGTTAGCGGCTGCCATGGCCGGCGTGATCTCGCGAACGGTAGTCTGTGGAAACTGAATACACTGGATTAGTTTCCACGTTGTGTTAGGACTACCCGACAGATGTGAAACGGGCGCACAAACCATGGTCGCGAAGGCGAAAGCACGATATCAATCGGGAGCGTATTGTCGATGCTGCCCGGGGGCACTTCTTCAGTCACGGTTTCCGCAGTGTGACCATGGATGATCTTGCGCTGGAGTTGGGGATCAGCAAGAAAACGCTTTACGCTTATTTTCCGGGAAAATTCGATCTGCTCGAGGCCGTCCTGGCCGATAAATTCGCGAGTGTCGAAGCCAGACTGAAGGAAGTGACGCGCGCGCACACGCATAATTTCCCGGCCACTTTGCACGAATTGCTGGCCGGGATGCAGCGCGAGTTGGACGAGATCAAGCCGCCGTTCGTGCGCGATATGCGCCAGAAGGCGCCGCAGGTGTTCAAGGGTGTCGAGCGTCGCCGGGCCGCGCTGATTCAGCGCTACTTCGGAAAACTTTTCATTCAAGGGCAGCGTGCGGGCATGGTGCGCAAAGATGTTCCGGCCAAACTCATTATCGAGATCCTGCTTGCGCTAGTTCAGGCGATCATGAATCCGCCAAAAATCGAGGAACTCGGGATGCTGCCCAAGGAAGGTTTCAGCGGGATTATCCGGATTGTTCTCGAAGGCGCGCTCACGCCAAAGGGACGGAAAGCGTGAACGCGTCATTCGTTACTGAGGATTGGCAATCCCGAATTAATCGGGCCTCGCGAATTCATCCGCCGTTGATGCTTCCAGTCGGAGCTTTGGCCTTGCTTCTGTTGCTCGGCGGTTGCAGCGATCGAAGGAACGCCGTCTCCGGCACGATCGAAGTGGACGAAGCGCATGTAGGGCCACGCTTCAGCGGGCGCGTGGAGAAAATTTTCGCTCGGGAAGGAGACCGGTTGCACGAAGGGCAGGTGATCGTGCAGCTGGATGCGTCAGAACTGCGAGCGCGTCGCGATCTTGCCGCCGCGCAGATCGATACGGCAATCCATGACGCAGACGCGCAGGAGGCGCAGTTGCAATTCCTCCGCGACGATGCACGGCGTCAGCAGGACCTGCTGAAACGCAAAGTCGTTTCTCCAAATGACGCCGAACGCGCTGACAGTGCGGCGAAATCACAGGAGAAAAATGTGGCGGCGGCGAAAATGCGCGTTGCACAGGCTCGTGCGCAACTTGCCGACATTGACGCGCAGCTCGCGGAGATGCAGGTGGTCGCTCCGGCGGATTCCGTGATCGAAGTGCTGAGCGTAAAACCGGGCGACATTTTGGTGCCGCCGTTCAATCAGGAAGTGGCCACGCTGCTGCTTACGGGACATCTTTGGGTGCGCGTCTATGTCCCTGAATCGTGGCTGGGTTTGATCAAATTGGGCGAGCACGTCCGCGTCCGTGTCGATTCATTCCCACACACGGATTTTGATGGCGTGGTCGAGCAGATCAACCGCCAAGCCGAATTTACGCCGCGCAACGTGCAAACCGTCGCTGACCGGATCAAACAGGTATTCGGCGTGAAGATTCGTTTGCCGAGTAACGACGATCGGTTACGCGCCGGAATGGCGGCGGACGTTTACTTTCCGAATGTGAAATGAAGCCAGAATCCAAATGAATCAGGAAACCGGGAATCCAGGAATTCCACTAGATAATCTTTCCTGGTTTCATGGTTTCCAGATTTTCTCTTTATGTCTGAGCCAATGATCGAAGTAGAAAGGCTGACAAAGCGCTTCGGCACTTTTACGGCTGTCGATCATGTTTCGTTTACCGTCGGGAAGGGATCCATCTTCGGTTTTCTCGGCCCAAATGGTTCGGGGAAAACAACCGTGATCCGGATGCTATGCGGAATTCTGCAGCCGACCGACGGCACGGCGCGAATCGGCGGCCACGACATTGTGCGGGATTTAGACCCGATCAAGGACATGATCGGCTATATGTCGCAAAAATTTTCGCTCTACGACGAGCTGACGGTGAATGAAAACCTCGTCTTTGCAGGAAAACTTTATGGCTTGAGCGGTAGCGAATTGAACCAGAGGCGCGACGAAATGATTGCGACGACGCATCTCGAGCCGTACATCGACAGGCGCGCTGGCCAGCTCTCTGGTGGCTGGCGTCAACGTCTGGCCATGGCTTGTTCGCTCATGCACAGGCCGAGTGTGCTCTTCCTTGATGAGCCGACCGCAGGTATTGATCCAGTCGCACGCCGCGAGCTGTGGGATTTGCTTTTCGAGTTCGCCGGTAAAGGCATGACGCTGTTCGTGACGACTCATTACATGGATGAAGCCGAGCGCTGCGACCACGTAGGCTACATCTATCTATCGAAATTGATCGTGTGCGGCGAGCCGGACGAGTTGAAAAAACTGCCGGAGGTGAATCCACCCGGAACGCGGCGGCTCGATGTGACTTGCGACCATGTGACCGCGGCACTCCACGCCATGCACGAGATGCCCGGAGTGCGCAGCGCCACAATCTTCGGCCAATCTATGCATTTGCTCGTCGATGAAACAGTCAAGCGTGCGCAGATCGACGAACAACTGCGCAAAGTTGGCGTTGCCCATGCCGAGATTCATGAAATGGGTCCTTCGCTGGAAGACGTGTTTGTCGAGCTTTCCGCCAAGCACGCTGCTGAACGACAAAAGGCCGCATGATGAAACACATACCGTTTCGAGGGCTTAGCGCAATTTTGTTCAAGGAGTTCATCGTCGTCTGGCGCGATCCGCTGACTCTCTTTTTCTTCTTTTTCCCGCCGCTAATCGAGATGGTCGCGTTCGGCTATGCGCTCGACAACGACGTAAAGCACATGGCGATGCTCGTTTTCAACGAAGATCGCACCGTGGAGAGTCGGCTGTTGATCGACCGCTTCGTCAACACGCAGAGCTTTCGCGTGGTTGGCGAAGTGCAAAGCCTGGACGAGTTGAAGAGCGAAATGCGCAAGGGAAGCGCCTACGCCGCTCTTTACATCCCGCCGAACTTTACCCGCCAACTAATGGCAGGACACTCCGCACAAGTGGAATTGCTTGTTGACGGATCCAATTCCACGACGGCGTTGCAGGCTCTTCAAACCGGACTCGGCGTTGCGTTAACGCAATCGATGGAAACGCTAATGCGCGATACCGGCCGGAAGGGAATGCCAATCGATGTTCGTCCGCAGATGCTTTACAACCCGGCCATGCGAGCGCCGAATTTTTTCGTGCCCGGCGTGATCGGCGTGGTCTTGCAAATTGGGACGACAGTTGCAGCGGCGATGGCTTTGGTGCGCGAACGCGAACGCGGCACGCTTGAACAACTACTGGTAAGTCCACTGAGCCCCGCCGGGCTCATGCTCGGCAAGCTGGTTCCGTATCTATGTATTGGCATGACTATGGCGGTTGTCTTGTTCACCATTATGCGCTTTGTGTTTTTCGTTCCCATCGAGGGCAGTGTCTTCGCGATGATGTTTTCTACGCTGGTGTATGTGTTTGCGCTGCTCAGCCTGGGGTTGCTCGTAGGAACCAGAGCCGAAAACCAAATGCAGGCGCTCCAAATGTCGATGGTGTTTTTGCTGCCGAGCGTTTTCTTTTCTGGGTTCATTTTCCCGCGTGAAACCATGCCGTGGATTTTTTATGCGCTCGGTGCGCTGTTTCCGACGACGTATTTCATTGCCCTGATGCGCGCGATCATTCTGCGCGGCGCAAATTTCTTCGAATACTGGCCGAATCTTTTAGTGCTTATTGTGATGTCGAATCTGCTTTTTAGTCTGTGCGCTCTCCGGTTCCGCAAAAAGCTCGCATGAATTTCAAGCACTAGGTAGGGCGCGACCGCCTGGCGCGCCGCCAACGGACGGCTCAACGATCCGTTCCTACCATTTAGAACAACGCTGTGTCCTCAGTTTCTGTCTCAAAAATCTTCTTCAGCGTGCTCCGCATCACCATCGCCGTGGTCGCCGTTTTGGTGTTACTCTGGTGGTTTGGAATGAGGATGCCCGGCAAGAATGTTTCCAAGGCGGGGCCGCTCTCGCCTGATGAAGTTACGTTGCGCGAAGAGCTCCGCGCGGATGTGGAAAAGCTCGCGGGCGAAATCGGCGAGCGCAACATGTGGCATTACGCACAGCTCAATGCCGCCGCAGATTTTATCGAAGAGTCTTTCTCGCACGCCGGTCTCCATCCACGACGAGACAGCTACGACATGCGCGGACAAGCCTGCCACAATATCGAAGCAGAGATTCCGGGGAGCCTGCAAGGAGCGACGGCTTCCCAGCCGCCGGATCTGCCGATCATGGTTATCGGCGCGCATTACGATTCCGTATTTGGTTCGCCTGGCGCAAACGATAACGGCACCGGCGTCGCAGCAACGCTTGCGCTGGCGCGTCGGTTCGCCAGCGCAAAGGCGAAACACACATTGCGCTTCGTCGCATTTGTGAACGAGGAGCCGCCGTATTTTTTGTCGGGTGAAATGGGTAGTCTTGTTTACGCCCGTAGATGCAAGGAACGCGGCGACAAGGTCTCCGCAATGATCAGTCTGGAAACCATCGGCTATTTTTCCGATGCACCGCACTCGCAGACGTATCCGTCACCGGGACTTGGCGTATTTTATCCGAAAATCGGCAACTTCATCGGCTTCGTCAGTAACGTTCAGTCGCGCGCGTTGCTGCGTCGCGTCATCGCGCTTTTTCGCAAACACGCTAAGATTCCATCCGAAGGCGCCTCTCTGCCCGCGTTTATTCCCGGCGTGAGTTGGTCGGACCAATGGTCATTCTGGCAGCATGGTTACCCAGCCATCATGGTTACCGACACCGCGCCGTTTCGTTATCCATACTATCATTCATCCAACGACATGCCCGACAAACTCGATTACGATCGTTTCACGCTCGTGGTCAGCGGCATGGAGAAAGTAATTCAAGACCTGGATAAGTAACCGGGGTTGGCGTTGTTGTCGGAACGACGGAGGAAATTCACCCGGCGAAGACAGCGGGCGCTACAGGGTGGAACACTTATAACATCACGCCGCGCATGATGACCAGCGCAAGGCTGAAGTAAATTATCACTCGGGTCACGCCCACGAGCGTGGCCACGAAAGGCACAGAGGAGGGGGCCCGGTCGGCGCCGATTCGACGCAGGACGAACGGCTAGAACATCATGCAGCGAGAGCGATAGCAACTATCAGGACGAACTGGCGAAAGCCCTGGTGCGTGCGCTGCTCCCGCCGCGTGATCATTGCCGAGCGGCGGCGATTCCGGCTCGCGAGCTGCGACATCAATGATTCGTGCCATAGCGCTCTGGGCGAGACGACCTTCGCCGCCACTTCCCTGCGCAAATTCATAAATCGCAAGCCACAAATTATCAGAACCACCCCCTTTTCCTAAACCACCAAATGACTGCCCCAGTGGCGGCAAGAGTAATTGTGATGGCCATTAGATATCCATACTTCCAACTAAATTCGTGTATCCCTTCGAAATTCATGCCGTACCAGGTCCCGACAATCATAACCGGAGTAGTGATAACGGTAATAAGGGTAAGCAACTTGATCACCTCGCCTGTCTGATTGGACGACATGTTGAGATAGACCTGCAAAATGCCCGTCAGGGAATCGGTGTAACGTTGCGCTAGTTCAGATATATGGAACAGCCCGTCGTAGACATCTCGATAGTAGGGGACCAAATGCGGCCGGATGAGCTTAAACTCGCCGTGCGCAAATCGGGCCAGGACCTCCCGTTGCGGGCTGACGATCTGCCGCAAGTGCAGTACCTCTTTTTTAATCTGGAGTAGTCGGTTTAGTGTTCCTTTCGTGGGAGTTTGCACGGCCTCATGTTCCAATTGGGCAATCTCCAACGCGAGTTCATCCAGGGCGGGCTTATAATTGTCGACGATCCCATCCAGAAGCGTATATGCGACCCGATCCGGCGCTCGCGCAATGTGACCAGTGCCTCGTAAACAACGCTCTTCGGTCGATTGCACACTTTTTAATGGCAGTTCGTGGTACGTCACCAGAAAGTTCTTCCCCAAAAAAAAGTTTAGTTCGCTCGTTGCAAACACTCCGTCTTTGCGGCTGTAGTCCACCGCATGAATCACCATGAACAGATAGGGCAAAAATCGATCCTCTTCCTTCGGCGTATATTCCTCTACCTTCGGTGACGCACTCACTGCGACGCAGTCCTCGATCGAAAGCGGATGAAAATGAAAAATCTGTTCCAGCACCTTTTGGCTCTCCTCTGGCGTCGGCTTTTCCAGGTCCACCCAGAGAAAGAGATTAGTGTCGGCCAGTAAGGTCGGCATCAAAAACGTGTCAAGGTCCTTGGTGTGCAATCGGCCCTGAGTTGTAAACGCAAATGACCGAATCATTCCTTTGCATATTTGCATGCCGCCACGCCCATTCGCGAGTCTATTCTTGTTTTCGAAACTCGGAAGAAGCGATCAGCGTTTCCCGGATACAATCGCGGCGTTACGTCCTCCATAAAACTTACGACGGGCCAGCGAGGGCTGCTCCCACATTACAACATGGCGCCGCGCATGATGACTAGGGCGATGCTGAAATAAATGACTAATCCCGTCACATCGACTAACGTTGCGACGAACGGCGCAGACGATGTCGCCGGATCGGCTCCGATTCTGCGCAGAAGAAAGGGAAGCATGGAACCGGAAAGTGTCCCCCAAAGTACAACCCCGACGAGCGCAATTCCCACGGTGATGGCGACGAGCGGCCAATGCGGACCGTACGGTTGTCGATGCAAATATTGTTCGCCAATGATCGCCCATACCGCTACCCGGACAACGCCGATGGCCCCCAGAATCGCGCCTAACGAAAGGCCAGCCTGCACTTCTCGACCCATCACTCGCCACCAATCGCGCAAAGTCACTTCACCTAATGCCATGGCGCGAATCATTAAAGTCGAAGCTTGTGATCCAGAATTGCCGCCACTCGAAACAATGAGAGGCAGGAATAGCGCCAGCACGAGCGCCTTCGCCAGTTCTTCCTGATAAGTAGCCATTGCTGTCGCGGTCAACATTTCCCCCAGAAACAAAATGATGAGCCACCCGGCGCGTTTACGCACCATGCGCCAGAGCGGAATCCGCATGTAAGGCTCCTCAAGCGCTTCCATGCCACCGAACTTTTGGAACTCCTCGGTCGCTTCCTGTTCGGCGACATCAAGCATGTCGTCGACGGTCACAATCCCAAGAAGGACGCCGGTTGAGTCAATGACCGGCAGCACGGTGCGATCGTATTTGCGGAACACGTTCAACGCATCGCGTTCAGAATCGGTCACATTCAACGCGACGAAGGTCTTTTGCATTAAGTCGCGGACGGGTGAGGTAAGCGGCTTCAGCAGAAACTCGCGCATCCGGATGTCATCGATGAGCTTGCCGCGATCATCGACGACATAAATCACGTTGAGTGTCTCGCTGTCCTTGCCGTGTTCGCGGATGTAATCGAGCACTTGCTGGATAGTCCAATCCTCCCGCACCGCGATGAAGTCCGGCGTCATCAACCGGCCCACGCTGTCTTCGGGATAACCGAGCAGCGCGGTAGCGACGCGACGCTCTTCGGGCGTAAGCGATCGAATCAGTTGCCGCGCCGCTGCGCTTGGCAATTCCTCCAGCAGCGCCGTGCGATCGTCCGGCGCCATCTCGTTCAGAATGGCCACGACTTGCTCGTGCGCCATCGCGCGCAGCAACGTTTGTTGCGCGTCGAAATCGAGATATTCAAAAACATCCGCTGCCAGATCGTGCGGCAGCACCCGAAAAATGATCACCTGTTCGTCTTCCGGCAGATCGAGAATGACTTCGGCCACATCAGCCGGCGCCCATTCACGAAACACTTCACGGAGCGCTGCGAAATCGCGCGCCTCGATCATGCTCCTGATTGCCGGTTCTAGAATCTTGCCGACCACGCGGCGTTTCTAGCACTCGCACTTGCCCAAAGCAACGACCGGCGAAGGCTTCTTCAAAACGTTACAGATGGCGCGTGCCTGCGCTTAACTCGACTCTCTACACTTGGCAATTACTGGAAACGTTCCAAAATGAAGGGAATGCCCGCGGTTGCTTTAGCTCCAATGATTCGGCGCGAGACCCTCGACGATCACATTTGCGTGCTCACGCTCGATCGCCCCGATTCGGGTGCAAACATTTTCGACGCCGCTACTCTCGGTGAGTTGGACGAACACCTCAGTGCAGTCGAGAAAGATACTTCATTGCGGGGACTGATCATCGCATCGGCGAAAAAATCCATCTTTGTCGCGGGCGCGGATCTGAAGACGCTTTTGCAAGCGGCGAAAACCGGCGAAATGCGCGGATTCATAGAACGCGGGCAGCAGGTCTTCAATCGCCTGGCCGATCTTAGGATTCCGACCGTTGGTGCGATCCACGGTGCATCGGCCGGCGGCGGCTACGAAGTTGCATTGGCATGCGACTATCGCGTCGCATCAGATGATCCGGCCACCCGGATCGGTTTGCCCGAAACGAACCTGGGTCTTCTTCCCGCCTGGGGCGGCTGCACGCGATTGCCACGGTTGATCGGCGCCGAAAAGGCCGCTGAAGTGATCTTGAAAGGCAAACTCTATTCCGCTCAGGAAGCTTCGAAGGTCGGGCTGGTGGACGAAATTGCGTCGCGCGACCAGCTTCTCGATCGCGCGCGTGAAAAGCTGCCCGCCGGAAAACGCAAGATCGACGGACGAACTCCCGCGACGCCGGGCTCGCAGGAGCTCCCCCCTCCAAAGTCACGCGGAAATCCGGCGCTCGAACGTGCTTACCAAATCATCAGTAAGACTCTGTCGATTTCACCTGATGAGTCGTTGCGGTTGGAGCTGGATGGCATTGTCGAGCTTGGCAAAACGGAATCGACGCAAAACCTGATTCGCAATTTCTTCCTTGCCGAGAAATACAAGAAGGGAACGGCGCGAACACCGCCTGAAAAAATCGTGCACGCGGCCGTGATCGGCGCCGGCGTCATGGGCTCGGGCATCGCGCAATGGCTCAGTTCCCGTGGCGTCACCGTGATCCTGCGCGACATCGCGCGCGAACAGATCGATCGCGGTTTGGCGAACATCGAGAAAATTTACGCCGACGCAGTAAAGCGCGGCTTGATGACGGAGGAAAAGGCAAAGCAGGGTCGCGCACGGATTTGTGGCTCGACGGCGCCGATGGAATTGCGCGATGTGCAATTTGTTATCGAAGCGACTTCGGAAAAGTTGAGCGTTAAGAAAGAAGTTTTTCGCGAGCTGGCGATGGAAGCCGGCCCAAAAACAATTATCGCGACAAATACTTCAGCGCTTTCGGTTAGCGAACTGGCCGACGTAACAGTTTCGCCCGAGCACGTGACCGGATTGCATTTTTTTAATCCGGTCAGCCGGATGAAACTCGTGGAAGTTGTTGTAGCGAAGCAAACATCCGAGGAAACGCGCGACCGGAGCCTGGCTTTTGTGCGGCAAATCGGAAAACTGCCGGTAATCGTACGCGATAGCCCGGGGTTCCTGGTGAACCGGGTTTTGTTTCCGTATTTGCTCGACGCCGCCGAGCTTTTCGAGAGCGGCGTGGACCCGGAGCGAATCGACGGTGCGTTGGTGCGGTGGGGAATGCCGATGGGACCGTTGCGATTGATTGATGAAATCGGCGTGGATATCACAAATGATATCGCTAACACATTGGAGAAAGCTTACGGGCGGCGAGATCACGTTCCAACCGTTCTGCTTTGGCTGCGCGACCAGGAGATGCTCGGGCGAAAAACAGGCGCGGGTTTTTACAAATATGAAGGCAAGATGCAGACCCCTAACGAGCGCCTCGCACAATGGCGACGAGGATTGCACGGCGAGCCGGAGGGGGCTCAAGGACCAGACATTCCACCGGACTCGCACCGCGACCCACGGTTACGCTTGAACGAAGAGCAGCTGAC
>JBKOYE010000190.1:0-7799 GCA_046725275.1 Verrucomicrobiota bacterium | reverse complement strand
GGCAAAACCATCATCGAACCAGTTATTACAACACTCCCCTGACCCACCCCATATAACCATTTGAGAGCCATTCCAGATGGCAGTGTGATTCGAGCGCGGCGCAGGAGCGCCAGTAGTTGTTATCGTTGTCCATTTGTTGTTGGCGGGATTGTATTTCGCGCCGGTGCCGATCGGGTTTCCGTTCTCATCCGAGCCGCCCCAGACGATGAACTCTTTGCCCGACCAAACAACGGTCGCGCCGAGTCGTGGCGTTGGGGCATTAGTTGTTGTGATGTTCCTCCACACACCGTTAACCGTGTTGTAAAGCTTCCCGTTTCCCAATGGGCGGAAGCGCGAGTCAACACCGCCCCAGATGAATAAGTTGGTGCTATCCCAGCCTGCCGCGAAGAAGAGACGAGGCGAAGGGGCGTTGGTGGTCGAGATCGCAGTCCACGTATCGGTGCGCGGATCGTAAAGCGCGCCGTCATTCACATAGTTGCCGAGGCTGATGCCACCCCAGATCAGCATTTGCGATCCAGTCCAGATCGAGGCATGACCGTCTCGGGCGGACGGAGCGTTGAGCGTCGTTGTTGGCGACCAGCTATCCGCTACCGGGTCGTAGATCGCGCCCGTGTTAACATCGCCGCCGAAGCCGATCGCGCCACCCCACACGATCAGCCGATCACCAGTCCAGATGAACGAATGCCCGAAACGTCCATCAGGTGCTCCGGTGAGAGAGGTTGGTCGCCAGGTATCGGTGACAGGATCGTAACGGCCACCTGTGTTAAGAAAGTTTAGTCCGTCATCTCCACCCCAGATTAGCATCTCATGTCCTGTCCAAACCGCCGGGTGGCCTTCGCGCCCGGACGGCGCGTTGGTTGTTGTCGTGGCCGCCCAAGCATTCGTGGAGCGCTTCCAGCGAGCTCCGGTATTGGCGAAGGGAATCATTGGGGAATCCTGCCCGCCCCAAATAATCATCTGGTCAGTCCCGTCGATGCGAGTAAACACAGCCGAGTGCGCGGCGCGCGCGGTAGGAGCATCTACAGTTGAGATCGGCGACCAACTGTCAGCCAGAACCACCGACCCCGTCATTAACAAAACGAAACACAACAGCATTCGGCGAATGACCATAAAAACCTCCCTCTAGTAGACGACTCTCGGTTACTGGAAAAAGAAGACAATTGTCAAGGCAAAACGCCGGTTGACTCACCTAATGGCGCCAAATTGTAGCCGGGCTTTCCGGAGGACGGGTTTCCGCTCGTCCGGGGAACTGCGCCCGCACCGCCTGATCGATAGGAGCCACTAGAGGTCTCGCGCGCAATCTTGCGCTGGCTAGGGAGCGGCGACCCGGTTCAAAGGTAACAGCCGCGTAAACCATTGTACTTTGCGATTCGCGAACCGTTCGCGTAGCGTTTGCTCGCATGAAAATTGATCTTCATTTTGTCAAATCGGCCGTTGCAGGCTTCGCGGCCGCCTCGCGTCAACTCCGTTTCAACCTCACGTGCGGTATCGCCGCACTCGTCTTCTCGGGAGGTAGCGTTGCTGCCCAGACCACCCCGATCCTTGGAGGCACCCAGCCATTCGCGATCACGATGGGCGAGGACGGCAACTTCTGGTTCACCCTTTCCGGTAGCAGCAAAGTCGCCCGGATCACTCCGCAAGGCATGATCGACTACTCCAGGACCCCAAGCCTGAGCAATCCGGCATTTATCACGCCCGGGCCAGACGGCAACATCTGGTTCGGCGAAGGTTCGACGGGCAAGATTGCTTCGGTTACGCCGAATGGAGTCATAACGGAATATCAGTTCTCCTTTTTCGGGGTCAGCGTGGGCATCACCACCGGCTCCGATGGCAACATCTGGTTTACCGACCAGACCGATCATGCCGTCTGGCGTTTCGAGATCGCGACCGGCACGTTTACTGAATTCCAGACGCCCACACCCAATTCCTTTCCGGGCGACATTACGACTGGCTCCGATGGGAACATGTGGTTCACCGAACAGGCAGTGGACAAGTTCGGCCGAATCACCCCCGACGGCGTCATTACCGAGTTTACCGGAGTGAGCGCTCCGACCTCCATCGCCGCGGGGCCAGATGGCAACCTCTGGATCGCGAGCGCCTTCACGCCACAAGTCGCCCGAGTCACTCCTACGCTCGACATCACAATTTTCCCCACGCCTGCCACGCCCACGATCATCCGGCCTGGGAACTCGGATAACCTGCTGTTCACAGAATTCAGTGCCAACAAGATCGCCTCGATCACGACCGACGGCGTGGTGACCGAATCGCAGGAATTCCCCAACAGCGCGCCGGTCGGCATCACTGCCGGCATTGGGGCACATGTCTTGTTCCTTGGCGTCGGCACAAATCGCGTCTACAAGACCGTCGTACCGCGGTAGAACCGAATAAATACAGCCATGCATCAGGCAAGCGCGATTCTTAGCATGTTGATTCTTCTGACTGTACCTGTTGTTAGGTAGAACATCCCTTTGACCTCGTAGCCAGAGAATCCTCCGGTGTCTCCTTAATCGGTCTTGTCCGGAACCTGAGGCTTCACAGCGAATGGAGCAGGCAGGATCTTGCGATGCTCAAAATGCGCGTATCTTTTGCGACTTATGACGCAGCAGCTTTTAACAGGAAAAACAGGCCTCGTCTTTGGAGTTGCCAACAAGCGCAGCATCGCTTGGGCAATCGCAAAAGCGTGGGCTGCGGCCGGCGCGCGTTTGATTTTTAATTATCAGGGCGAACGGCTTAAAGAAAATGTCGAGGAACTCATCGGCGAGTTTGGCGAAAAGACACCGCTGTTCCCTTGCGATGTTTCAAGCGACGACGAGATCAAAGGATTTTTTGAAAACGTGCGGAGGGAAACGGATCGCATTGATCTGATGCTACACTCGCTGGCGTATGCGCCGCGCGAAGCTTTGGAAGGCGACTTTGTCAGCACCACACGCGAAGCGTTTCGTGTTGCGCACGACGTGAGCGCCTACTCGCTGGTGGCTCTTGCGCGCGAAGCCACACCGCTAATGACCAACGGCGGCAGCATCGTCGCAATGACCTATTACGGCTCGGAAAAAGTCGTGCCGCATTACAACGTGATGGGAGTGGCCAAGGCCAGTCTCGAAGCCAGCGCGCGTTATCTTGCCTATGATCTCGGGCCAAAAAAAATTCGGGTGAACTGTATTTCCGCCGGACCGGTTCAGACGCTGGCTGCCCGTGGCATCAGCGGTTTCACGTCGATGCTAAAGCACTATCAGGAACGCGCACCGTTAAGACGCAGCTGTGACCCGGCGGAACTTGGCGAGACCGGAGTATTTCTCGCCAGCGATGGCGCGGCGGCCATCACAGGCCAGGTCATCTACGTCGATGGCGGTTATCAAATTATGGGGATGTGACCGTTTCTTCATTTTAATCTTACACGTGCTCTTTCTCATGCTCTTGCTCGTAATCGAAGGCGGCGGCGCGCCCGGCGGTCGCGCCCTGCCATTGCAATAACCTATGATTGCCCGCATTTGGCACGGCTGGACGAAATCCGTGGACGCGAAGGCGTATGAAGAGATGCTGCGCAACGAAATTTTTCCGGGCATCGCTGCACGGAACATCAAAGGCTATCGCGGCGCAGAATTATTCATCCGCGAAGGCAGCGATGAAGTAGAATTCGTCACATTGCTGCGGTTTGATTCCATGGACGCAGTGAAAGAGTTCGCCGGCCCGGATGCGAGTAAACCAGTGATTTTTCCGAGAGCCGAACGGCTCATCGCGCGAATGGAACAGGCACGGCATTATCGAATCGCGATCGGCAAGTGAATTGTAGGGCAGGCGCATCGCCTGCCTTCCCGTCCGCTGGCAAGCGGAGCGCTTGCCCTACAAAGACTGTGCGCGACCTTGCTCGTGATGGAACTCGCTTCACAGCTACGAAAACTCCTGGGCGACGATGTTGTCGCCGATGACGCCGAAACGCTCTCTGCACACAGCGGCGATAAGTGGTTCGCGGCACACCCGCCAGACGCTGTCGTTTTTGCCAAATCGACAGGCGAGGTGAGCAAGCTTCTTGAGTTCGCCTCGCGTGAGAAAATTCCTGTCACGGCGCGCGGCGGCGGATTTGGGTACGTGGGCGGATGTGTGCCTGCGCGCGGTGGGATCGCACTCTCGCTTGGTCACATGAAGCGCATCAAGGAAATCAACTTTGTCGACGCCGTCGCGGTGGTTGAGCCGGGTG
The DNA here is from genome assembly GCA_046725275.1 of Verrucomicrobiota bacterium. Taxonomy (GTDB): domain Bacteria; phylum Verrucomicrobiota; class Verrucomicrobiia; order Chthoniobacterales; family UBA10450; genus Udaeobacter. Next base: position 3,604 of record JBKOYE010000190.1, on the reverse strand, counting down.
TTTTCACTGCTGATCTGAAAGCTGCGGTGCGCGCGCAGAAATTATTTTATCCGCCTGATCCGGCTAGCATGAAGGATTGCACTATTGGCGGAAACGTCGCCACAAACGCCGGTGGTCCGCGCTGTTTGAAATACGGCGTGACGCGCAATTACGTCATCGGTCTCGAAGTGGTGCTGGCCAATGGCGACGTTCTGCGAACCGGTGGACGAGTTCACAAAAATAAAACCGGCTTCGACTTGATCGGTCTGTTTGTTGGCTCGGAAGGAATGCTGGGCATCGTCACCAAAATCACGTTGCGCTTGCTTCCACTTCCTCCGGCACGCGCGAGTTTGTCGGCAGCGTTCGCCACTGCGACGCAAGCTGCCGAGACCGTGCAAGGAATTTTCGCGGCGGGATTTCTGCCATCGGCACTGGAAATTGCCGATCATCTCACGTTGGAAGCGGCGCGGCGCGACCTTGGCGCAAAGATCGTGCCCGAGGGAAACGCGCATCTGCTCATCGATCTCGATGGACAAGAAGAGAGCGTGCGAAGCGAAGCCGCGGCCATTCGCGAATTAATCGACAAGAAAAACCCCAACGCGCTCCAGGTGGCCAACGGTGAAGCGGACTGTGAGAAGCTCTGGGCGTTGCGTCGACAGTTCAGCAACTCGCTGCGCGCAACCGGCCTAACGAAGTTGAACGAAGATGTTGTCGTGCCACGGAGTCATCTCGTGGAGCTGATGGAATTCGCCGGGAGGCTGCAAGTAAAGCATGGATTCCCGATCGCCTGCTTTGGTCACGCCGGCGACGGCAACATTCACGTCAATATCATGGCAGACCGATACAATCGGGAGGTGGCCGTGCGCGAAAAGGTGGAGCGTGCGCTCGACGATCTTTTTGCGCAAGTGCTCGCATGGGGCGGCGTCATCACAGGCGAACACGGAATTGGTTTGGCAAAAAAACGCTGGTGGCCGGGAGCCACGAGCGATGTGGCGCGTGATCTTCATCGCCGGCTCAAGCAAGTGCTCGATCCCGACGGAATTTTGAACCCCGGCAAGTTTGTTTGATTCAGGCAGTCTCTTGGAGCCGCGACGCCCTCGTCGCGCAAACCTAGCGGCCCGAGGGCGGGCCGTCTCCAAAACGGGAACGCTGGAAGGGGTAACAAACTTTCTGTTGACTAATCCTGCTTAGCAGCAACATTGCGGCCACTTTTTTAGGCGCATCGTAATTCGCCGCGACTGACGCGCATCCGCGTCCTCGTGCACGAACAGTTAACAAAGACGCATGCCGTCCTGTTTTGCGCCGCCTTAACACACACCACATGAAACTTGGAAAATTTACGCACGCGATTGCGGTTCTGCTTTCGTCCATCTCATCTCTTTTTGCACACGGCGCGGATTTCAAAGCAGAGCCGACGAAAACAAAGTTCAGCAAAAAATCAGAGAAGTCAGGAGACGATCGTCTGGTCGATATCAGTTCGCTCGCGTTCACGCCGGGGCACTTGGCTGCAGATCGGCCGGCACCGGGCCAGCGTTACCCGTGGAAACGGGATATTGTAACAACCATTTTCTGGATCGGGGAAAAACCCTCCGGCAACAATCCAGTTCCAAATCGGGTAAGCTCATGGGACAAAGAATGGACGAAAAACTACGGCGGTATGGACGACCCTGATCCCGCTCATCGCAGCAATTACATTCCGGTAAACTTCACGCCAGGGCTCAACCCGTTTTATTGCGCACTTCCGTACAACGACAAAGCAAGGGAGGGCCATCGGCCTGAAGCGCCGCGCGTTGTTCCGTGGTTTAGAGAAGCGTATCAAGGACCGGCTGTTTCCACTTGCAAAGATCGCTGGATCGCGATCCGCAAAGGCAATCGGGTCGCGTTTGCGCAGTGGGAAGACGCCGGACCATTCCGCACAGATCATTGGCAATACGTTTTCGGTAACGAGCGGCCAAAACCAAACCTGAACAAAGGCGCCGGTCTCGATGTTTCGCCGGCGGTGCGCGATTACCTCGGATTAAAGCCAACCGACGTCACTGACTGGAGGTTCGTGGATTTCAGAGAAGTGCCGCGAGGTCCCTGGGCAACGCATGGCGAGAATAACACGTTCGTGATCAACGGTCGCACAAAAGGCAAGGCTCTGGTCGAAAGACTGGGCACAATCGCCCGCTAAATTCCAAAACAACACACCGTTTCAACGCGACAGCGCGATTCGTCGCGTGCGCGTCAATATCGAAACGTCGTCTTCACGCGTTTCGAGAACGACACGTACGGAATCCAAATGGCTGCCGCCAGGACGATTGGTGCAAGATCAGCCACGGATGTAAGGACCGGCTCTGCTGCTGATGGAATGCGGTGTACAAGAACTGTGTCGAACACTGCTCCCAGCAAAAAGAAAATTAAAAACAGAGCGAACGCGCGCCGCCAAGCCGCTTTCTTTGTGAAGAACAACGCGACCAGCAACACAGCAAAGAGAAAAGCTCCGACGTTAAAGAAAAGTTCGAAGAGAAGTGCCGGCGCCCACCAGGCGTTATAACTGGACTCGATTGGATCGGTAAGCGAACGCCAGGAGGTTGTGTTCATCGTTGCGGAGACAACGTCCCAGATCGGTTTGATGAAGCGCAACGGAAGCAATAGCTGGCCGATGGCCAGCAAAATAAGCCAGCCACCGATACCGTTTAACCGCGCTGGCGCATCGACAGGCGGAGGCAGTTGCTGCGCCAGTTTGCTGTGACGGAAATAGCTGTAGGCCAGACAGCTTGCCGTGGCGAAGAAGCAGAGAGCACCGGTGCCGACCGCCCAGTTAAATGTAGCGAGACTTTTCGCTTTCTTGATTTGTTCCGGTGTCTGGTATCGCAGGGCGTAACCGAGCGTGTCTTTGGCCTTGCTGATCACTTCGTTGAATTTTTCGATCTCAGGAGCGTCTACGCGGTCCTTCAGCGTTTCGTAGGAATAACGCAACTGCAAAGTCGATCCGTTACTGCTGGGTTGATCACGCAGTCGGAAAAATTCGTTACTTATACTCGCGCCTTCCACATTCACCGGCCAATCCTCGAACATCTCAACGTTTATTTCCTCGATGACAGTGTTGGGATACTCGAGCCTCAACGGATCCTGCCGTTGGGGCGAAATAGTTGATCCGAGTGCCGAATACATTTCAAGTGGTTGCAGATACAAGGTGTAGCGACTTTTTTCGTCATTCAGCTGCCACAGTCTCGGAACAATGTATGACTCCGTCACGCGGCAGGCATTTTCACCGGGGAGCTCTTCATACCACGGCGCCTTTTGCGGTTTCGCATCCGGGAACGTGCGAGTGTAATATTCCAAGTAACGTTTTTGGATCTCGTCACGCGTGTTCTCTCCAAAGAACGCGCGCGTGCGATCTGCCGCTAATCCGCGGTATTCGGAGATCACTTCTAACTCAGGAATCTTGTCTGGAGGAGGAACGTGGTAGATTTCGACGATCTTCTTAACGGGAAATGAACCAGGCGGCGGTTCAACTGGCGTTAATTCACCGATGTCGACGCGCAACACCAGAGCGTATCCAAATCGCGGGACGTACAGCTGTGATAACGGTCCGCGCTGAGCACTGCCAGCCGTGTCCAGCCAATAAGTGCGTTCGCCA
>JBKOYE010000148.1:0-7089 GCA_046725275.1 Verrucomicrobiota bacterium | reverse complement strand
CCGTTTCTTCCGGCGGTATCGCTTCTTTGATTGCTTGGCCCACGGGGCTGAAACTATCCCGTCATTCCGAGCGAAGTCGAGACTGCAACGTAGCGGACGAAGTCTGCGAGGTCAGGCTTTCGATTCCCGTCGCAAAACTTTCACTCTGGATTCAACAGGATCCTTCGAGTTCGCTCAGGATGACCAGACTCTAGCGTCACAACAAATTTTCGAGGTACGTCTTCCGATCGAACAGCGCAAAGTCCCCGAGCTTCTCGCCGTTGCCGACGAAGCGCGTAGGAATTCCAAGCTCATCCTGAATCGCCACGACGATGCCGCCTTTGCCGCTGCCGTCGAGTTTGGTCACAATCAGGCCTGTGAGTCCAAGCGCGTTGTGGAACTCGCGCGCTTGGCTGAGCGCGTTAGCGCCAGTGGTCGCGTCAACGACCAGCAACGTCTCATGCGGCGCGTCGGCATCGAGTTTACCGAGAGCGCGTTTTATCTTCTGCAGCTCGCCCATCAGATTTGCTTTCGTATGTTGCCGACCGGCTGTGTCGCAAAGCAAAAAGTCGATGTGGCGTTTCGCTGCCATTTCGTACGCTTCGTAGCAAAGCGCCGCTGGATCGGCGCCGTGCTGGCCGCGAACGATTTCAACGCCGAGCCTTTTTGCCCAAATGTCGAGTTGCTCGATAGCCGCCGCCCGGAATGTGTCAGCTGCAGCGAGCATCGCCGAGGCACGAGGAGGCGCCGGTTGCCTCCAACGGCCTGAAGGCGGTTCAGCTGAACCGCCGCTACCGAGAAGGTAATGCGCGAGTTTTGCTGTCGACGTTGTTTTGCCAGTTCCGTTCACGCCGACAATCAAAATCACGGTTGGTTTGCCTGTTGTTCGATGAATCGGCACCGGATCGCGCGTCAAAATGCGTGCGATTTCTTCGCGTACCGCTTTGATTACATCGCCGATTCCGAGCAAAGCCCAGGCCTCGCGTTCCTGGAGCGTCCTGATGATTCGCGTTGTCATTGCCACGCCGAGATCCGCACGGATGAGCCCTTCTTCGAGCTCATCCCAGTCAATCGGTTTGCCAGCGAATTGTTTGGCGAGCGATTGAAGAAAATTCATGTCTGAAACTGTGAATCATCAATTGTGAATCGATGTGACGATGTGACGACTTAGCGAATCACGATTCTCGTCGCACCGCCTCTCGCGCTGGCCTGTCCAAATCTTTCCGGATTCGATCGAGAATTCCATTCACAAATCGGCCTGAATCCGCGCCACCATATGCTTTCGCCAGTTCGATCGCCTCGTTGATAGAAACGACTGGCGGAATATCATCGCGGTAAAGCATTTCATAAATCGCCAGCCGGAGAACGTTACGATCCACCGCTGAAATCCGGCGAAACTCGTAATTCTCGCAGTAACGGCAGATGCGCTCATCGATCTCGGGCAAATGCACCACCATGCCTTCGATCAGCGGCTGTGCGAATTCGCGGACGCGCGCTGGCGCAGGGCAAAACTCCCAAAACTCATCAATCTTCTCTGGTGCTTCACCGTGCTGGAGGTCTCGCCAGAAATGATATTGCACGGCAGCTTCTCGCGCTCGGCGACGTTTACCCATCGTCGCTCGGCGCCTTAGAAGCCGCCGCTCCTTGTTGGTTGCGAAGTTTCGACAAAACATTCGCGATTTCCACTGCTGCGCGCGCGGCTTCGGTGCCGCGATTGATTTTATTTTCAAGACAACGCGCGCGCGCCTGATGTTCGTTTTCAAAACTGAGCACGACGTTGATGACCGGCACGCCGTGTTCAATTGCGATGCGTTGGAGCGCGTCGGTAACTGAGCGACTCAGGTTTTGTGCGTGATTGGTTTCACCTTGCAGAATTACCCCACACGCGATGATCGCGTCGGCTTTGTTTTGAATCGCAACTTCGCGTGCCACTATGGGAATCTCGAACGAGCCAGGCACGTGATGGAGAGAAATCGTCGTATCCGGCGCAAGTGCGCGTAGCTCCTGAGTGGCATGATCGACAAGCCCGTTCACGTATTGGGCATTAAACCGGCTCGCAACGATGTGGAAGGTGCGTTTGCCTTTGGCAATTGGCGGACGAGACGGCGACTCCTTCGGCATCGTCATTCGGGCTTTGGTCATTCGCGAACGCTAAAGCAAGTGCCCGAGCTTCGTTCTCTTTGTTTCGAGATATTTCTCGTTGTGCGGATTTGCCTCAGCCCGGATCGGCACCTGCTCGATCATTTCCAAACCGTAACCCTCAAGCCCCACAACCTTCTTCGGATTATTTGTGAGAAATCGGAACTGCCGCACGCCGAGATCGAAAAGTATCTGCGCGCCGAGCCCATAATCCCGCAGGTCGCTTGGATAACCGAGTCTTGCGTTCGCCTCCACAGTATCGAGTCCTTCCTCCTGTAACTTGTACGCGTGGATTTTTGCCGCCAGCCCGATGCCGCGGCCTTCCTGGCGCATGTAAACCAAAACGCCATTACCTTCCTCGGCGATTTGCCGCAACGCTGCGTGCAATTGATTACCGCAGTCGCACCGGCGCGACGCAAAAACGTCGCCGGTGAGACACTGACTGTGCACGCGGACCAGCGTCGGTTTGTTCTTGTCGATCTTGCCTTTCACCAGCGCCAGATGATGCTGGCCGTCAAGCTTCGAGCGATACAAATGCAAATCGAAATCGCCGTAGTCGGTCGGCATCTTCACGATTTGCTCCAGCTCGACCAGTTTTTCGCTCTTGCGCCGGTAGGCGATCAAGCTCTGGATCGTGCAGATGCGCAGGCCGTGTTTGTTGCGGAACTCCATCAGCTCTGGCAGACGCGCCATGGTGCCGTCGGCGTGCAAAATCTCACACAGCACGCCCGCGGCTTGTAGCCCAGCCATTCTTGCCAGATCGACAGCGGCCTCGGTGTGACCGGCGCGCCGCAGCACGCCGCCGTCCTTTGCACGCAGCGGAAACACGTGACCCGGCTGGTTCAAATCTTCCGGCGATGATTTCGGATTGGCGATGGCGAGTATTGTCGTTGCGCGATCATAGGTGCTTATACCCGTGGTGACGCCTCGCGCCGCATCCACAGAGACAGTGAAATCGGTCGTATGTTTCTCGCGGTTTTGCGCCACCATTCGTTGCAACCCAAGTTGATCGGCCCGCTCATTGGAAATTGGGACGCAAATCAAGCCGCGGCCATGCGTCGCCATGAAATTGACTGCTTCGGGCGTCACTTTTTCCGCCGCCATCACGAGATCGCCTTCGTTCTCGCGATCGGCATCGTCCGTCACGACCACCATGCGCCCCTTGGCGATGTCGCTAAGAACATCGTCAATGGCGTCGAACTGAAACGTTTCCTTAGCCTGTGAGATCATTGAACATAATACCATTACGTCCGCCGAGTTGCTCAGCAACTCCTACTCTTGCTCGAGCACGATGACGAGCAGGAGGACGGAAAAAATTACTTTTTGCTGGTCGCGACAATTGCCTCGGGTCGGTACATGTCGCGATTGCTCCCCTGAAATTCGGCTTTCAGTTTCACAGTGAACCGCGAAAGATCGACAAGATCCCATCGCGTGAATTTCCATGTCGCGTTCGGAGAACCCAATCCACTTTCGCGCGGCGCATGTTCAAATCCGACCACGAAATGGACCGCGTCGTCGCGCACTTTGTTCGTCGCTTTCTTCGGCTCGAAATAAAACGCGCGGAAAGTGCTGTCGCGGCTTCCGGCGGCATAAAGTTTTGGGTCCAAATAAAAGACGCGCTTGCTCTCCAGATCGCGGATGCGCAAGTCGGGATAACCTGAACGCTGCACTTTGCCCTCGGCGGTAAGCGGAAAATCGCAGCGCAAACCGGGAGTCGCAGCGAGCAGTTCGCGCAATGAATCTTCGAAATGGCTGCTGACTTCGTTGATTCGATCGACGTTTTGAATGGCACTCCCCGGCGCATTCAATCGCTTCATGATTTCATCTGACACGGCGCTGATCGCTTTCGCGACGCGTTGATCGATTGGGTTATTTGGATCAAACGGAAGGACTTTCTTGCCGGTGGTATCAAAAATAACTTCGCTGAACCGGACGCCGCGCAGTTGTTCATCCATCAACCAGGGAATCAGTTGATCCCCAGGCCCCTTCGGTGGTGGCAATGTTTGGGCCAAAGCGGCACTCGCTAACGCTGTCGCAGCGACCCAAGGAACAGATCTCATTGTCCGGAATTCAAAATGGATGTGCTATTCTCAGCAAGACTAAACACCGTGTAAGGGGCTTCCCTGTAAACGACCGGCGGGCATCTTGCTTGCAGGACAATTTCTGACTAGAAACTACAATGCGTTTAAGCAAATCCGATAAGATCTTCGTGGCTGGCCATGGGGGAATGGTCGGTAGCGCGCTCGTTCGGAGATTCGAAGCGGAAGGTTTCACTAATCTGCTAGCGCGTGATCGATCTCAGCTCGATCTCAGTGACGAATCTGCCGTTGCCAAGTTCTTTGCGGCGGCAAGGCCGGATATCGTGTTCCTCGCAGCGGCGAAAGTCGGCGGGATAAAGGCGAACAATGATTTTCCGGTGGAGTTTCTTCTCGAGAATTTGCGCATCCAAGACAATGTCATTCATTCGGCCTACCAAACTGGTGCACGCAAGCTGCTCTTTCTCGGCAGCTCCTGCATTTATCCGAAGCTGGCGCCGCAACCGATTCCCGAAAGTGCGCTGCTAACGGGCCCACTGGAGCCAACCAACGAAGCGTATGCGATCGCGAAGATTGCTGGGATCAAGCTTTGCCAGGCATATGCGCGCGAGTACGGCGCGAACTTCATCTCGGGCATGCCCACGAATCTTTACGGGCCTAACGATAACTTCGATCTGGAGACGTCTCACGTTCTGGCTGCGCTGCTGCGCAAGGCACACGAAGCGAAAACCCGGAAGGAAAAAAAGCTGGTGGTATGGGGAACCGGAAAACCGCGCCGCGAATTTTTACATGTCGACGATCTTGCCTCTGTCTGTCTTTTGTTGCTCGAGAAATACGACTCACCAGAAATCATCAATATCGGCTGCGGCGAAGACATCACCGTTCGCGAGCTGGCCGAGTTAATCTGCGATGTCGTCGGTTTCGATGGCGAACTCGTCTGGGACAACACAAAGCCGGACGGCACGCCGCGAAAGCTTTTGGACGTGACCAGAATTCACGCCCTTGGCTGGCAGCCAATGATCCCATTGCGAAAAGGCATTGCGCAAACTTACGAATGGTTCCTTGCCAGCCGCGCGCAATGAACTCTTCACACCCGACTTATACATCTCATTCGTCACATGCCGTGCTTGCCCCGCAAGACTTTCAAACGTTGACCGCGAAAGCTTTCGGAGTTGACTGCATTGGGGACCGATGAAAAAGCTGCGCGTTGGCGTTGTTGGCGTTGGGCATATCGGCAGTAATCATGCACGGCTCTACGCGGAAATTCCGTCGGCTGAGTTCACCGCGGTGTATGATGTGGAACCGCTCAGGAACCGCACTATTGCGAGCAAATTCGGCGCGGCGGCGGCAACATCACTCGACGATTTCATGGCGGTCGTTGACGCCGCTTCGGTGGCAACCCCTACTAATACTCACTACGACGTTGCACGGGCTCTCCTTTCGACGGGCAAACATGTGCTGATCGAGAAACCGATCACCGACAATACTGCACATGCTGCCGAGCTCGCTGAATTGGCCGAGCGCAACGGCGTGATCCTGCAAGTGGGCCATGTCGAACGATTCAACCCTGTGCTGGGTGCCCTGGAAAAACATCTGACCCATCCGCGATTCATCGAAGCTCATCGGCTCGCTCCGTACACGGAGCGCAGCACCGACATCGGTGTCGTGCTCGATTTAATGATCCACGATCTGGAGGTTATTCTGAATTTTGTGCGCTCGCCTCTTTGGAGCATTGACGCGGTTGGCGTGCCCGTTCTCAGCCAGAGCGAAGACATTGCAAACGCGAGGCTCCACTTTGTAGACGGTTGCGTCGCGAATGTAACCGCCAGCCGCATCAGCCCCGAGCGGATGCGTAAGATTCGGATTTTTCAGGAAGACGCGTATCTCTCCCTCGATTATCAAAATCAAAGCGGCGAGATCTATCGCCGCGTGGGAAAACAGATTTGGCGTGACCGAGTCGAGATCGAACACGGCGAACCGCTCAAGCTTCAGCTCACATCGTTCATCGAATGCGCAAGCACAGGGCGCCAGCCGCGGGTTTCCGGTTCTCACGCCACGGCGGCGTTGGAGCTGGCAGTCAAGATCACGAAGCAAATCTCGTCGAATGGGTAGCACCCTCGCTCGTTTGGTTGCCGTAGCCACCGCCCTGTGGGCGGTCTTTTTGTGAGCATCCAGGGTGGACGGTCCACAGGCCCGTGGCTACAAGGAAGACGAATCCATGACCATCTATTTCGTCGCGGGCGAAGTGAGTGCCGATAATCACGGCGCAGCGTTGATGCGCTCGCTGCGGTTATTCGATCCTGAGGTAAAATTCATCGGGCGAGGCGGGCCGCAGATGCAGCAGGTCGCCGGCGCGCATTTTAGAAATTGGATCGGTGACGCTGCGGTCCTCGGCTTGTGGGAAGTGCTGAGAAAGTACGGTTACTTTCGCGAGCAGTTTCGTCAGGCGCTCAGCGAAATTCAGGAAGGTAAACCCGACGCAGTCGTTTTGATCGATTATCCCGGTTTCAATTTGCGATTGGCCCGGGCGCTGGGAAGGAACATAGGCTTGCAGCCTGTGCGCCCAGTGGAGTTGCACTCCGCTGCCCGTGAAACCGCGGAGAATATCTCCGCTAGGCACACCGGGCACAGCCCTATGTTCCGCCCGAAAATCATTTATTACATCAGCCCGCAGGTCTGGGCGTGGAACCGCGGACGCATCAAAAAAATGGCGCGTTTCATCGATCTCGTGCTCTGCATCTTTCCGTTTGAGACCGCTCTCTACGCCGCATCCGGGCTTCGGGCCGTCTTTGTTGGTCATCCAATGATCGAAAGACTTGAGACGCAGAAGATGGACACTGAACGTGATCCGAATCTGATCGGACTTTTTCCCGGCAGTCGTTCGCGCGAAGTGCGAAAAATTTTCCCGGTGATGATCGAAGCAGCGCGCATGCTG
>JBKOYE010000060.1:0-32564 GCA_046725275.1 Verrucomicrobiota bacterium | reverse complement strand
GCTTCATTCATACAGCTCCGCACTGCTCGATGCGACCAAGCCGGCACCCACTCCTCCTGCCACCAGCACCTTGCCTGAGGGCAGCAGCGTCGCCGTGTGGGCGGCGCGTGCGGTGCCCATGCTGGCGGTCGCAGCCCACATTCCTGTCACTGGATCATACAGCCCAGCGGTGCTCAAGGGAACGGCCCTGACTCCCCCGGCCACCAGCACCAGGCCATTGGGAAGCAGCGTCGCCGTATGAATTTTCCGGTTATCCTGATTTAGGAGCGGGTGGGTCAGGGTCCAGGTCCCACTTGCCGGATCATACAGCTCCGTTTTGATCGCGAAATGGAAGTTGCCACGCGATCCTCCCGCCACCAGCACCTGGCCATTGGGCAATAGCGTCGCCGTGTGTTTATCACGTCCTAGGTTCATGTTGCCGGTAGCAGTCCACGTCTCACTTGCGGGATCATACAGCTCCGCGCTTCCCAGGTGAAAACATCCCCCAGCCACCAGCACCTTGCCATTAAGCAGCAACGTCGCCGTGTGATTGCCGCGTGCGGCGTCCAGACTGTCGGTCGCCGTCCATGTTCCAGTCGCCGGATCATAAAGTTCCGCGCTGGCCAAGCAAGCGCCGCTGTTATCGGTTCCCCCAGCCACTAGCACCTTGCCATTGGGCAGCAACGTCGCCGTGTGATTGCCGCGTGCGGTGTCCAGACTATCGGTCGCCGTCCACGTTCCAGTCGCCGGATCATACAGCTCCGCACGGGTCCCATTGCTACCCCCTCCTCCCGCCACCAGCACCTTGCCATTGGGAAGCAGCGTCGCCGTGTGATTGTGATGTGCGGTGGCCAGGCTGCCGGTCGCCGTCCAGATACCAGTCGCCGGATCATACAGCTCCGCGCTGGTCGTGGAAGTACCAGTGCTACCGATTCCTCCCGCCACCAGTACCGTGCCCGAGGGCAGCAGCGTCGCCGTGTGATAGGCGCGTGCGGTGCCCATGCTGCCGGTGGGAGTCCAAGCCGGATCGCCGGTTGGCCTCTGCTGGATTTGAGCCTCCGCAGCGAACGTGAGCAGTGCTGCCGCGAGCGAGATGAGTGTGAGCCGCAATGTGATTTGAATCGCCGAAATGCGCATAGAATTATTTTGTTTGTTTGTCATGGGAGTTTATGGCTCAAAGGCCGTGTTGCTTGCAGCGCCCTGGCATGAGATTCCGGGGACCGAAGCTTTGGAACATTTCGATCAACGCATAACAAGCCAGCCTGCCGCTGGCAATGAGCGCTGGTTTTGATGTTCTTAGGTTAGTTGTGCGAACGAGGCCGTTCGCTCGCGGTTTACCCCTGCGGAAAGAGGGCAAGGTGGAGCTCCAATGGGAGACGCCTAAACGAACTTTGCGCATCTTAGTATAGGATGCAGGCTCGCGGATTTTTACAACCACAAATTTACGCTTGGGGAGCAGATCGAGACTCTCGAGCACAGCGCAACGGGCGTCCGGCAGCTGCTGGACGCCGCATTGATAGAAGAACTAGCCTGGTGTTTCGCTTACTCCTGGAATCGCACGCGGAGATCATTGGAGCATGTCGCGGTCCCCGCTTCACACACTCGATATGTGTATTGAGCGCGGCCGGTGTCGCCGGTGAAATCAGTATACAGGAATGGTGGAGCGTTCGGCGTTGTAGCGATCAGTACGTTATCGCGGTAGACGTCGATGCTGAGCGAGGTCGCCCCCTGCCAGTTGAGACGCACCGTATTCATTCCATTCACCTTTTTCTTCTGCCCCCTGAGCTGGAGCGCTCCAGGTGTCGGCGTCGCAGTTGGCGTAGCAGTTGCCGTTGGCGTTGGCGTTGGCGTCGGTCCCGAGCAGTTGTAGGTGACCTTCAGGCCATTGGTGAGCGTGGCCGTGAGACAAGAGAAGGTCGTAGCGGGACCAGTCGCGCTTGCTTGCACTCCGCTGCCCTCGCAAAGGCCGTTGTCGGCCGTTGCGCCATAGATGACGTCGAAGAAGCTTGACTGGCCCTCATAGAACACCACTTCAAAGTTGGCCGTGCCGCTAGAGAAAGGGTAACCAGTGCGCCATTCAATGTTAAACTGGCGGTTAGGCGCGGTGCCCGTGGTAGAGGTGAAAATGCCGCAGCCGCTGGCAAAATTCACGCAGTCGGGAGGTGTTTGATCTGTGACCAGGTCAAACTGATACGCGAAAATGGCCATGTCATAAAAGGAAGTGGGGAATGGGCAGGCAGAGCTGAAGACAGACTGAGCGCCTATAAGGTCTAAACTACCGTTTGAGGCTACGTTCGCAGCAGTAAAGGTCTGTCCGTAAACGCTCACCGGGAACGGAAGCGAAATAAAGGTGGAGCAATCATCGCAGTGGTTGCCTGTGTCGGTGTCGCCGGGTGTGATAGTCCCCGTGCCGGTGCTTGTATTATAGTTAGTGCACGCCGCGGGCGTCCCCGTTGGTGTTGGCGTGGGTGTCGGGCTCGGTGCAGCGGCGCAGTATCTGCCACCGGTTCTCACATAGCCGAGAGGGGTCGTTCCACCCCAGACAATCATTTCACCACCGGTCCATACTGCCGTGTGACCAAATCGGCCTTCGGGCCCGTTAGTAATGCTGGTAGCCGTCCAACTATCCGTGCTGGGATTATATCTGCCACCGGTGTTGAACTGGCTGCCGCCGCTTGCAGTGCCGCCCCAGACGATCATTTCACTGTCAGTCCACACTGCCGTGTGCGCGTCTCGGGCTTCGGGCGCGTTAGTGGTGCTGGTGGCTGTCCAACTATTCGTGCCGGGGTTGTATCTGCCGCCGGTGTTCAAAAAAAACTCGAACCCATCAAAGCCGCCCCAGACAATCATTTCACTGCCGGTCCACACTGCCGTGTGCAAGCCTCGGGCTTCGGGCGAGTTGATAGTGCTGGTAGCTGCCCAAGTATCGCTTGTGGGATTATATCTCCCGCCGGTCTTCAAACTGTTGCTACACGAGGTGCCGCTGCATCCGCCCCAGACGATCATTTCACTGCCCGTCCACACAGCAGTGTGAGACTCTCGGCCAGTGGGCACGTTGGTGGTGCTCGTGGCTGTCCAACTGTCCGTGCTGGGGTTGTATCTCCCGCCGGTGTTGAGGTTGTCACACGAGAAGTTGCTACATCCGCCCCAGACGATCATTTCATTGCCGGTCCACACTGCCCTGTGGAAGGATCGGCCAGAAGGCGCGTTGGTCGTGGAAGTAGCTATCCAACTATCTGTGTCGGGATCGTATCTGCCGCCGGTGTTCAAAAAGTTCAACCCATCCTCGCCGCCCCATACAATCATTTCACTGCCGGTCCACACGGCCGTGTGCGAGGCTCGGGCAGAGGGTGCGTTCGTAGTAGTGGTGGCCGTCCAACTGTCCGTGCTGGGATTGTATCTCCCGCCGGTGTTCAAATAGTGGAACCTGTTATCAAAGCGAAACCCGCCCCATACAATCATTTCACTGCCAGTCCACACTGCCGTGTGATGGGATCGGGCTTCAGGCGCGTTGGTGGTGCTGGTTGGAGTCCACGTGTCATCGGTGCAGCCGCCCGAGAGACTAGCTATTACTGGAAGCGTGTAATTCGCGCTGCTCACTGCCGCCATCGTCACTGGCACTTGTGTTTCGGCTTTAGCCAGCCACCCTGCGAGAGCTGGTTTCTGTGGTGGCATCCGTGTCGGATGCGCGGCCTCGAAAGCGTCCGGGGCTGTCGCTACAGGATCGCCGTTGGCAAAGCGTTCCGCGAGGAGTGGTCTGGCCAAACACTCCGCGATGACAAAGGGATCGTTCCCGAGCGCTGCAAAGAGCTCTCGCAACACCTCGGGCTGTTTGGTGCGACTGGCCATGCGCTCCATCTCGATTTGCAGTTGCTCAGCAGTGATCGGCTTTTGCCAGTCCTGTTCGAGCAACTCTGAATTGCGCAGGTAATCCTGGACCTTTTTCTCGATTGTTGCCTGCGACATCACCACATCGAGCGAAGGCTTGGGATCAGGACGCTCCCCGCGGTTGCGGGGCCAGATCCGGTGACGCCAGTAAACGTCTTCGATTGCCCGCTGATATGCGACGCGATCGGCGAAACTCAAGCTTCGGTTCTGGTGTGCATTCGCAGCGAAGGCGGCGTTATCCTGCGGAAGGCGAGCCTTGGGCGGTTGATTGATTGCCGAGGAGAGGCCGACAATCACGCACGAGAAGAGCAGCACGGTCGTGCTGCCGCGAAGAATGTAAGCGCTAAGTTTGTTGTTCGTTTTCATAGCGAGACTTCAGTTTTATTCCTGGAATCGTACCCGGAGATCATTGGAGCATGTCTGCGTGCCAGCTTCACACACTCGATATGTGTATTGAGCGCGGCCCGTGTCGCCGGTGAAATCAGTATACAGGAATGGTGGAGCGTTCGGCGTTGTCGCAATGAGCACGTCATTGCGGTAGACGTCGATGCTGAGCGAGGTTGCCCCTTTCCAGTTGAGACGCACCGTATTCATTCCGTTCACCTTTTTCTTCTGGGCCCTGAGCTGGATCGTTGCGGGCGTCGGCGTTGCAGTTGGTGTTGGCGTAGGCCCACAAGGACTCACCGGGCAATTGAAGATTTCCGTCGACTTGAGGACCATGATCTCAGAGCGAGACCCACCTGCGAGCCAGATGTTATTGGTCCCATCCGTGTCGGTGGCAGAATTGCTCCGCGCGGTTGCAAACGGAGTCCCTATCGACCAGGTATCGCTGACCGGGTCATAGATATCCACCTCGTTGGAAACAAAAATGCCTCCCCCCATCACATACATCTGATTGCAGAATTTCAGCGCACGGGTCGAGCTTGTAGCCCGCGGTATGCTGGCTATGGTGGTGATCGAATCAGCCACCGGATCATACTTGAAGGAATCGGTCGTATCCTCGCAGCCGAACATGTCGCAGTCCGCACCACCGCCCGTGTAGATGAAGTTACCGATGGTTGTAGTCGGGATATAAGCGCGGGGCACGGGCAGTACAGCGCTCTTCAGTACCCAGGCGGCAGGGTTAGGCGTAAACTCCCAAATTTCATTTGTCACCGAATTAAAGGTGAGAAATCTTCCGCCAAGGATGTAAATCTTGTTGTTAAAGACGCTGATGCCACCAGGCAGAACATTTGCGTCGCCAGGCGGCCAGTTAGGTGAAACAGTAGTGATAACATCAGCAACAGGGTTATAACGGAATACGCGACCAGTGGAAGTCCCCGTGACTTCCGACCGGCCGCCCACGCAATAGATGTAGTCCGTTCCGCTGTCGTTAGCCACAGCGCACTCGATGCTGGTCACGAAGGTGTCTGGATAACTGGCTATCTTGGTAGTCCAACTGTTGCCAATAGGATCGTACTCGAACGGATGAGTGAACCCCAGAACATGGCGTCCGCCCATGGCGTAAAACTTGCCGTTGGCTGCGAAAAAGACACCACTAAAGGCGGTCCCCGTGAACGGGAGATCCGGACCGGCCGACCAACTGCAACCGCCTGACGGCCCCCCACTAATCGCCGGCTGTCCGTTTTGGTCAACAATATGGATGGCGTGGGCGGAGGTCTTTGTCTGTTGCGTGGTGGCGACACGTTTGTTGCCTAGCTGAGCTTGCGACAAAAATACAATCGCAAACATCGCGACCAGCCAAAATGTCAGTCGTATTACTGCGCTAAATCGTTTCATATTCTTACTCCTTTTCGGTGCGCCAGCGTTTCCAGATTTCTTGTTTAACACTGAAACGCAGCTGACGCTGTGCGATTCAGCTCCATCCAAAAATCGTAAGCAGAGTTGTCTTGCGCGGCCACGCTGCTTATGGGGGCGAAGGCCAAAACGAGGCCAGCCCCGTAATGAGCAAAGTCGATTAAAACGCGTGGATTGAAGAAGGCGGATCGAGAAGCGTACTGTTTTTTCATAGCTATTTACCTCAAAGTTGTGCGAGCGAACACTGAACGTTCGCGGTTTTCCCGTGCGGAAAGAGGGTCAGGTAGAGCTCCAGTGGGAGACGCCCAACAGACTTCGCGCATCTTTGTATAGGATGCAGGGTCGCGGATTTTTACTACAACAAATTTACGATTCGGGAGCAGATCGAGACTGTCGAACACAGTCCAGCAAGCGGCGAGAATGTGCGAGAACAGCTGAGATTGCCCGCTCAATGGGCCACGAAGCTGTCGCAAGACGCGCGTTTTGCGCCGGCTCACGCACTGTTGCGAAATTTGTAGTTTGCTACGCTGCGACTGATGCACGTTTACAAAGTCCGACCGGGCAAAGACAAACGCGGCGTCGATCTAATTTCCAATGTGCTGCCATTGGGTCGGCTCTGGTACGGCGAGCCAAACGCGGTCAATTGTGTCTACCTATCCACTGGAATAAAGGCGATCGAACCGAGATCGTTGGCGGTGATTTGCCCCACCCGGGTACCCATGCCTGTGGTGAGGTTGAACGTGACCAGCCACCGAAGGTGCAAGGGGTCGATTCCGCCGCCGCCTTCCAGCCCGTACATCACATTGTTCGGGCTAAAGTCCGCCGCTTTTACCAAATTTCGAAGGCCCGTTGGACCGATTAGCGTCGCCATGCCCGTCGTCTTGTTGAAGCTGTAGAAGGAAAAATTAGTGACGCCGAAAAGCGCTCCCCTCCTGTAGGCCGCCAGGCCTCCTTCCTTTGTGACATCAATGCCGGTTGACCCGGTCCGAATTGCCTGGCCCGTCGAGGTATTGATGGTGTAAAAGTTTTCATGGTACGCAGAGAGCCCATACATGATCCCTGTCGTCGGATCGATCGCGATATCTGTAAGAAAAGTCCGCAACGGGCCGATGGGCGTAACCAAAGCGGTGGCCGGATCGACGATCACGAGATAGTTCGGGTTGGTTGGAGATACGTGTCCACTCGCACCGTAAAAGATGCCGGTGGCCGGGTGGTACTTGAGGCCAGTTATGCCGTAAAAATTGCCAGCGGCATCGTGCAGCAGACCCACCGTTGTAAGCACGGCGCCGGTAGCCGGGTCAAGGGTGTAAAGAATACGCGGATCACCGAACGTTCCCGACGCGGCATAAAGCACAGCTCTTCTTCCCATTGCGTCGCCCTGAGCGCTTGCCCCAAGTGTGCCGGCGAAAAGCAACCAGATTGCGATCAAACAAATCCTGCTTAACCGCGATGTGAGCCAGAATTTTCCAGAGAACCGAACCCACAAGACCAGAAACCGAAACCGAATGTTCATCCTGATATCCTCCTAGAATTGCTCGCTACGGTGAAATTTCTTCGTGAGCCATTTCTCGAGTTCGTCTGGATCATACTTGAAGGGTCCCAAACCACCTTTATATGCAATCCGACCGGTCTCATCGACGACGTATATTCGCTCGGGCCACGCGGAATATAGATTCTCTGCCCCGTTGGCCATATCGTCCACCAACATGGGTATTCGAAACTTGAAGCGGCCAACGAAATCGTTTGCGATGGCAATCCTTTGCGACATTGTTTTTGGCTGCAAGTAACAGATGGATTCCTTCTCATTAGGCGCCACTTGCCATTCGTCCGCCGGATGAGCTTCCTTGATGTAGATGGTCCTGAACGACGCCTTGTCCTTATATTTATCGAAGATTGCATTAAGGCGCTCGACCGAGCGCCGGTACGGTGGTCACGTGTAACTGCCGAAAATAAGAACGAGCGGCCGTCGACCCATTGCTTGTTCGAGATGGATGAGCTCGCCACTTTGCAGCTCCGTTAAAACCGCATCGGGCGCCTTATCACCAATTCGCAAGACACCCTCTCGCCGCTGATCATACCGCAGCATTCCCCAGATATTCCGAGGATGAATCCACACGACGGCTAGCAAAAAGCATGGCCGTGCTCATGCAAGAAAAAATAATCAACGCAGCAAACGATTTGACCGTCCGGCCACACTTCGGCTACCCACATTTTGCCTGATTCTCAGATCCATTACCTCAGGTTGTGCGAGCGAACCCTGTCGTTCGCGGTTTCCCTTCCGGGAAGAGGGTCACGTGGAGCTCCCTACGGTTGAGACGCCCAACAAACTTCGCGCATCTTCGACCGCATCACTCTATAGGATGCAGGCTCGCGGATTTTTACTACAACAAATCCACGATCGGGAGCAAATCGAGACTGTCGAGGAACGCCCAGCAAACAGTAAGAAAGTCCGAGACCAGATGAAACTGGCTTATCAAGGCGCCATGAAGCAGTCGCAATACACGCGCTTTGCGTTTACTCACGGACTGCTGCGAAATTTGTAGTGTTGCCGCAATGCGGCGTTGGGCCGCATCATCCCAAAATAGCCGGTGGATAAGCAACTGGTCTTCGGCCGAAAGCTGTTTCAACGCTTGTCCGAGGACATGATCGAGGGCTTCCTCACCGTTAGCTTTAGCAAGGGGCGTTGCAATCGGCTCCGTACGTGCACCGGATTCAGGAACGGTATGCAAATAGTAGGACCATTCCTGGCGGTAACGGCTCCACACAGCCGCGATTGACCGCATGTAAATATGCGCCCGAAGCGGCACGCCTCGCTCCCTGTCATAATTCAACCGCGCACACATAGCGCCGGAATGAAGGATTGCCCGCACCTCATCGAGCCAATCGCACCTCGACCAATGAGGCGGCGTGCGCCAGGAACTAACTCTGCCGAAAGCGCGGCGAACTGCTTCGCCGATATCGTTCTCTTTCGACCAGGAGCCGTTCGCGACGCGAGCTTGGTCCGGATCAGACAGAAAATGAGATGACATGGTGAGATCTTCGATTTTTCCGGAGCCTCTCTGGGCAAGCCCGGCGCGGTTCACCCTCTGAAGCGGGGTCGGGATGATCTGGTGAGACTGCCGGCGACTGCGATTAACGCAAACCGCGCAAAACGGTGTCAAGGATTTGTTTCGGCTTTTTGCAGGCGAAAATGTTCGATGAAGCAGGCGAGAAAGCGTTGCGGCGGACACAATCGAATGTGCTCTATTTTGTCTCGAGCATCTCGAGGGGTGGCGCCTCATAGTTCCCACGCTGGAAAGGCAGTCGCCTGCGCCTGGTTATTACTGCGGTGAATTCAATTTTGTGGCAGAAGAATTATTGCTCGGGCGGAATCGTTGCCGAAGAAACAGCGAAGGACGCGCATATCTGCAACGTGCAGGTTTATCATGATGCGGAGCACGCGAGTACGATCTCGCTTCCGTTGCGCTAGCGCTGCTCGGCAGCCGACAGAACTTTCAGCGCTTCAGGGTTGTCGCTGACGCCGCTGTCATCGTCGCGATAAGGGCCGAAGCTCCAGTCTACATTGTGCTCGCGAAACAACGCAGTCACATCGCCCAGCCATTCCAGGCCGCCTTGTCCCTTGAAACAATTCTTCATCAGTCCGAATGACCAGACGAACATCGGCACCTTGTGCTTCGCGCCGAACTCGAGCTGCCGCTCGAGATAGAATTTGAGGTAGTTCTTGTGGAATGGAAAAAGTCGCCCGCGGTCGTTGACCGCTTCGCGATACACGATCTCAAAGCGTGGCTCGGGATAATGCACGGTGTGATCGCGATCTTCCCGCCACGGTGCGTGCTGGTGTGTGTATTCGTCGCGCTCGAAAAAATAGAATTGGTAAACAACGTTCGGATCGGACACGACGAAGAATGCGCGCTCCGGTGCAAGATCGAGACCGGCCATCTCACGGCGCGTGCCGAATTCACCGTAGAGTCGCTCGACAAAGATAATGTGGCGACTATCGACCTTGCGGATACGCGCGACTGTTTTGTTCGCGAGGTCGATCCACTGCTGGCGTGTTCCGCCGGTGACCGGCTCGCAAAAAATACCGTAGCCGATAATCTGTGGTTCGTCTTTGTAGCGCTGCGCAATCGCTTCCCACAACTTCAGAAATCTTTCCTGTAACTCAGGCTGAACCCACATCCGGTAATCAAACGCCTCGCCTTTGATCGGCACGAACTGCGCGCCTTCAACACTTAACATTTGGAGGACCACTCGCAGTCCATATTTGCGAGCCAGCGCAACGTGCTTGTCCAATCGTTCCCAACCCGGGCCGTTGTAATTTTCCGGCTGCGCTGCGTTGTAGAACCGGTTGTAACTGAGGAACACGGTGACGGCGTTGAATTTCAGCCGCGCGATTTCCTCATAAACTTTTTCGAGCGGATCGGAGGACGTCGATCCCGCGCCCATACCGCGGATGTGAAATTCGCGGCCACCACCGGCGACGAGTCGTTGGCCATCAACTTGGATGTAATCGCGAGCATCTTCAGAGGCCAGGACACTTGCGATTGTCGCTGCCAGCACTGAAAGCATCCACGCGGGACGACCCGAACCCATACGCAGAATTGACAATCAAAATCGAATGAGGCAAACGGCCTACGATGCGAAAGCGTACGCTATTTCTCATTGCCGCGATCGCGGCGGCGATTGCCGGCGGCGCGTGCGCTGATCCGAAAATTGTGATTGCCATCCGCTATGCGCGGGCGGAGGGAACGAGTTTGCAAAAGTAGAGCGAAAACACATGGCTAAAAAAATTCGTGTCGGAATATTGTTTGGCGGCCGTTCTGCGGAGCATGAAGTCTCGCTGCAATCAGCGAAGAATATCATCGAGGCTATCGACACGAATAAATACGAGGTCGTTCTGATCGGCATCGATAAAAAAGGCCAATGGCATCTCAACGAGGAATCTCGATTTCTGCTTCCAGCGGTTGAATCAGGATTACCCGAGCTGCCAGAAAAGGGCGAAAATCTCGCACTCGTTCCAGGGAAGCAAGACGAGCAGTTCGTGGCGCTTTCTGGACAACAGAGGTTGGGTCCTCTGGATGTGATTTTTCCTGTCCTACACGGCCCGTTCGGCGAGGACGGCACCGTTCAGGGATTGCTGAAGCTCGCTAATGTCGCGTTCGTCGGTGCCGGCGTACTTGGCTCAGCGGTCGGCATGGATAAGGATGTGATGAAACGATTACTAAGGGATGCTGGCATTCCCATTGCCCGATTCATCGCAGCCTACAGATATTCCTCGGCGGAGATCGACTTCGACCAGGCGCGGGAGCAGCTTGGGTCGCCCTTTTTCGTTAAGCCGGCAAACCTCGGCTCATCCGTCGGTATTTCTAAAGTCAAGGACCGTGAAGAGTTCGAGCGCGCAGTCCGCGAAGCGTTTCGCTACGATCATAAAATCTTGATCGAGGAGTGCATCAAGGGACGCGAGATAGAATGTTCCGTCCTCGGCAATGATAAGCCCATCGCCTCCGTTCCAGGCGAAATTCTGCCGCGACACGAATTTTACTCGTACGAAGCAAAATATCTCGATGAAAACGGCGCGGTGCTGGAAATACCGGCGAAACTTCCGCTGGAGACTTCGGAGCGCATCCGCCAGTTGGCGATTAAAACGTTTACCGTGCTCTGCTGCGAGGGCATGGCACGGGTCGATTTCTTCCTGAGAAATGGTGAAGAAGTCATCGTTAACGAAATCAATACCATCCCTGGATTCACCCGAATAAGCATGTATCCAAAGCTCTGGGAAGCGACAGGTATCTCCTACAGCGAACTAATCGACAGACTAATCCAGCTCGCACTTGAAAGATTTCAACGCGAGCAACAATTGAAAACCGACCGCGCGTGACTCGGAGCAAAAGATTTGGCATCGCCTTTTTCCTGGGTTCGCTGGCGATACTCGCGATTGCCCGCGCCCAGGCAGACTCGCTGGAGAAATTGGCGGACGATTTTTGGGTGTGGCGCGCAAAATACGCGCCGTTCACAAGCGACGACGTCAATCGCATGGAGCGTCCCGGCGGGACGCGCGATTGGTCGCGGGCGAGCATCGACCAGCGTCGAAAAGACTTGGCCGGTTTTGAGGCACGTTGGAAAAAGCTAAAATCCGCGCAATGGCCGATCCCGAAGCAAGTCGATCACAAATTGATCGGCTCGGCATTGTCACGTGTTCGCTGGGAACTGGAGATCAATCCGCGCTGGAAACGTGACCCCAATTTCTATGTCGAGCAGACGCTTACGGCACTTGCCGAAGCGCTCACATTGCCCGCGCCGTATGACGAAGCGCGTAGCCGCGAGATTCTCACGCGGATCGAAAACATTCCATCGATCCTAGAGCAAGGCTCGGAGAACCTCGATAAGCCGCCGGCGCCGTTCGTAACCGTCGCGGCCCAGAATCTCGACGGCGTTCGCGAACACCTGCGTACGATGGCGAGCGCGCTCGTTGGATCGACCACTTTGAGACCAGAAGAGCTAAACGCTGCGACTGATCGCGCCGCAGATTCACTCGAAAAATTTGAGCAGCAGCTGAAAGACAAGCTGCCGAAGCTCCCACAACAAACCGCACTCGGTCGTGACGCGTACATCTGGCTTTTACGCAATGTGGCCCTGATGCCGTTCACGCCGGAGGAACTTCTGGCGATGGGACGACAGGAATGGAACCGGGCCGTGGCCTTCGAGGCGTACGAGAAGAACCGCAACAAAGACGTGCCGCCGCTCAAGATCGCCACGGACATCAATACGTGGATCAAAGAAGCGGCTGAAAAAGAACTTCAAATCCGAAAATTTCTCGAGGAGCGCGGCGTTCTCAGCGTGCCGAAGTGGGTCCAGCATTACACGCTTCGGCCAACACCCGAATATTTGCGCGCGCTTGGGTTTACTGAGCAGGACGATTTCACGTCGCCATCGCGATTAAATGAGAATTGCATCCGTTACGTGCCCGAGCCGTCAGAAAAACTTGGCTATTTCTGGCGCGCGACAGCGATGGACCCGCGGCCCATCACTGTCCACGAAGGAATTCCCGGTCATTATTTCCAGCTTTGTCTTTCGTGGAAACATGACGACCCGATTCGCCGCCATTACTACGATTCCGGCGCGAACGAGGGCATCGGCTTTTACGCTGAGGAAATGATGCTACAGGCCGGTTTGTTCGATGACAGCCCGCAGACACGGGAGATCATTTACAATTTCATGCGACTCCGCGCGCTTCGCGTAGAAGTGGACGTGAAACTCGCGCTGGGCGAATTCACCCTCGAGCAAGCTGCAAAATATCTCCAGGAGAAAGTGCCGATGGATGAACAGACCGCGCGCCAGGAAGCGATCGCTTTCTCCACCAGCCCCGGCGGAGCTATGACCTATCAAATCGGAAAATTACAAATCCTGAAATTCCTCGCCGACGCGCGCATGCAGCAGGGCGACAAATTTAATCTCCGCGTCTTCCATGATTTCCTCTGGAAAAATGGCAACGTGCCGATCGCGTTGCAGCAATGGGAGTATTTGAGCGGAAGATAGTTGGTACCGTGTCTCGGCAGACATGCGGCTTGTATGTCGACGACTGGAAACTCGGCAGGCTAGCCTGCCCGGCTGCATGAGGCAATTTGCATGAGCTCCAGATTAATCAGCGATCTCGAGCCCCATTTGCCGGGCAGTGCCGGCAATGATGCGGAAGGCGGCTTCGTCGTCACGCGCGTTCAGGTCTTTGCGTTTAGTGTTGACGATGTCCATGACTTGTTTGCGCGTGACCTTGCCGACTTTGGTCTTGTTCGGCTCCTTCGAACCGGCAGCGATGTTCGCGGCTTTCTTGAGAAGAACGGCGGCGGGCGGGCTCTTGGTGATGAAGGTGAACGACTTGTCCTTGAAGACGGTGATGACGACTGGGAGAATGTCGCCCGCTTGTTTCTGTGTCGCGGCGTTAAATTCCTTGCAGAACGCCATGATGTTCACGCCGCGCGGACCGAGCGCGGTTCCGACAGGCGGCGCCGGATTAGCTTGTCCTGCCGGAATTTGGAGTTTGATATGTGCGATTATTTCTTTGGCCATAAGATTTAGACAGAATGAACAGAATCTACAAAATGGGTTTGCACGAGAGATTCTAAAATCATTCTGAACATTTTGTTAATTCTGTCGGAGAAACTTATCCGCGTTCGACCTGCCAGTATTCCAGTTCCACCGGCGTGGCGCGACCGAAAATGGTGACGGAAACACGCAGCTTGCCGCGTTCGGGATCGATCTCTTCGACGACACCGGTCTGATTTTGGAACGGGCCGTCGGCGACCTTGACCGTTTCGCCAACTTCGAAGCTGACTTTCGGTTTAACCTTTTCCTCGCGCTCCTTCATCTGCGCGAGCATGCTTTCCACCTCGGACTGTCGCATCGGGATGGGTTTGTGCTTGGTCCCAGCAAACCCAATTACGCCGGGTGTATTGCGGACGAAATACCAGGTGCGCCCGACGAGCTGATTGTTTTCGTCGAGCAAATGCATGTTAACGATCAGATAACCGGGAAAAAACTTTCGCGTGGTTTCGGTCTTCTTGCCTTTCTTGATTTCCGAGACGCGCTCAGTCGGAAGAAGAACATCGTAAACCAAGTCGCCCATCTCTTCGGTTTTAATTCGTTTCAAAATGTTTTCGCGCACCTTGTTTTCCTGACCGGAAAGCACATGCACGACGTACCATTGATCTTTCGCTGCGAGTGTTTGTCCCATATTTCAATTTCGTAGGACGCAATCGCGGCGCGCGTCGAAGCGGTCCGCTTCCCGCGACTCCCGGACCCCTACCGTTTTCCCTCCGAATGTGCGTGCCATAAATCAGTGCAATCGAGTGAAAAAGTGCACAACGTTCACCAGAATAAAATCAAACAACGCGACGTAACCACCGAGCAATAGCATCGCGATCACAACCACGATCGTCGAATCCACCAATTCCTTGTAGCGGCGGAAACCTCTTTCCTTGGGATCCCACGGCCAGGAAGCCTTCTGCAGCTCGATCTTCACCTCGGTGAAGAAGTTTTTGATTTTGGTGATCATTGCTTCGCTACGTGATCGGCGTTAGCTACACGCCAGGAGGGACTCGAACCCCCAACCGACGGTTTTGGAGACCGCTACTCTACCAATTGAGCTACTGGCGTATTTAATCTTCCTCTTCCGCTTAATCTTCCTCTTCCTCGCCTTCGCCTCAACTCAGCAGACGAAGAGGAAGAGATAAAGGAAGATCCGTTAATCCAGAATGTCGCTCACGCGACCAGCGCCGACCGTTTTTCCACCTTCGCGAATGGCGAAGCGAATGGTCTTTTCCATGGCGATCGGCGTGATCAACTCGACCTCAATCGAGATGTTGTCTCCGGGCATGACCATTTCCACGCCATCAGGCAGTTTTACCATGCCGGTGACATCCGTCGTCCGGAAATAAAACTGCGGCCGGTAATTGGTGAAGAACGGAGTGTGACGTCCGCCTTCCTCCTTGCTCAGGACGTAAACTTCGGCCTTGAATTTCTTGTGCGGCGTAATCGAGCCGGGCTTCGCGATGACTTGTCCGCGCTCGACCTCTTCCTTCTTGATGCCGCGCAACAGGACACCGACGTTGTCGCCCGCGCGCGCTTCATCGAGGAGCTTGCGGAACATCTCGATATCAGTCGCTACCGTCTTCGCCGTTGGGCGAATGCCGACGAGCTCCACGTCCTCCATTTTCTTGAGAATGCCTCGCTCGACGCGACCGGTCGCGACGGTGCCGCGACCTTCAATGTTGAACACGTCCTCGATTGGCATCAGGAACGGCTGATCAACTGGCCGATCCGGCACAGGCACGTAATCGTCGACCGCCTCCACAAGCGCGAGCACCTGTTTCTCCGAGTCCTCATCGCCGTTGAGCGCTTTGAGCGCGCTGCCTTTGACGATCGGGATTTTGTCGCCGGGAAATTCGTATTGCGTCAACAGATCGCGTACTTCCATCTCCACGAGATCGAGAAGCTCGGGATCATCCACCATGTCGACCTTGTTCAGGAAAACGACGATGGAAGGCACGCCCACCTGGCGCGCCAGCAGGATGTGTTCGCGCGTCTGCGGCATCGGTCCGTCAGCAGCGGAGACCACCAGGATGGCGCCGTCCATCTGAGCGGCGCCGGTGATCATGTTCTTCACGTAGTCGGCGTGACCCGGACAATCAACGTGCGCATAGTGACGTTTCTCGCTGGAATACTCTACGTGCGCCGTGTTGATCGTGATTCCGCGCTCTTTTTCTTCTGGCGCATTATCGATCGAGTCGTATTCGCGCACTTCAGCCATGCCCTTTTTGTTGAGCACCTTCGTGATTGCTGCCGTAAGCGTGGTTTTACCGTGGTCAACGTGACCGATCGTGCCGACGTTCACGTGCGGCTTGTCGCGTTTAAAAGCTTGCTTAGCCATATCGTTTTCTTTTTACCTCTATAATTGGATTTTTGTTGCCGTTCCCAAGCTCACCGAGCCCATGACCGGGATTGAACCGGTGACCTCGTCCTTACCAAGGACGTGCTCTGCCAACTGAGCTACATGGGCTGCTCGTCGCCAACCCAGCGCCTCCCTCGGAAACCCGGGCGGCGAACCGGCCGTGCCTTCGACCAGAGAGTCAAAAATCCCAGAGTCGCCTCAAATTTCGTATTTGAACGACCATGGGATCGCCTCGTCCGGCAAAAAGCGTCCGCAAACTAACCTCGCGCACCGTAGTGTCAAAGAAATTTTGGCCCAATTGCGCTAGCGAATCCGATGGCTGGTTTCCTCCGCCTTTCCGCGCGTCAGCAGACGCACGATCACAGCGATCACGAGCAGCACAGCGACGCCGATTCCGATGTAAAGCGGCTTGATTTGGTCCATCAGCCTCTTTTCTTCAGGCGTTGGGCTCGCGAGGGGCGGCGTGGGCGAAGGCGACGCGTTCTTTGCCGCCAGCATCGATTGTGCATACTGCAGCCGCTGGAACGTGTCGTTGTCCTGCGGATTCGCCTTTAGCACGGCCTGGTAATCCGCAATGGCGTTTTCGTACTGCTGCGCCAGGCTGTAGGTGTACCCGCGCTTCGTCGTCGCTTCCATGTCGTTCGGATTTGTCGTGATCAAAAATGTGTAATCGGCGATGGCGGCGTCGTAGTTCTTCATGTTTCGAAATGCCAACGCACGCCGATCATAACTCTGCAGATCGTCCGGTTTTTTTTGAATCACAGCCGAGAAATCGGCGACTGCTTTATCCCACTGGTTGAGTCCGATCTCAGCGAAGCCACGAAATTTAACTGCATTGAGGTCGTCCGGCTTGAGCTCCAACGCCTTGTTCAAATCAGCAACCGCGGCGTCGTACTGTTTAAGTTCAGATTCGGTCTGACCGCGTTCCACGTAACCCGAGGCATCCTTCGGCGCTAGCTCGACGTATTTTGCAAAATCCGCCAACGCTGCCTGATACCTGGTGGAGGCCCCCTCGGAATCTCCCGCTGCGATGGCGGCCCGCGCTCCCTGGCGATAGGCGGTGCCGCGATTTGCATATCCGCGCGGATCTTTCGGATTATCTTGGATCGCCTTGCCGAATTCCTCGGCAGCGGCGTCAAAATGCTTTTGCTGGGCGAGCTCGATGCCCCGTTGCATGTGGTTTCCGCCGCCGCCCTTCTTGGGCTTGGACTTTTGCGCCAAGCCGACCTGAACAACTGCACAACAGAGCAGCGACACGATTCCGGCAATGATTGGTTGTTTGTTCAACATATTTATTTCTCCTTCCGGCTTACTTTTTGCGCGATTTATCGCTTAGAGGCGAGAAAATTTAATGCAAGGATCGCGATCGCCGAATTACAGTTTTTATGAACAATCACATGTCAGCAGTAACGCAGGTAGGCGCTCCCCTGCGCCGGAGTGCCAATCTCTCGAAAGGTTACTCCGCGGTTTTCGCCACCGTGTTCATCTGGTCGCTGCCGTCGCTTTTCATGTATTACTTGAACCGGTATTACGATCTGTGGGCGCAAAATTTCTATCGCTATTCTGTCGCCTGCATCGCCATTGCGCCGTTGGTGGTTTACCAGATACGCCGCGGCGGTCCACGCATCGACATGCACGCGGTGAAGCTCTGTTTGCTGCCATGTTTGCCGAACGTGGTCCATCAAGTCACTCAGGTAATGGCGCTTTTCTACATTGGGCCGGGTGTCTATACGATTTTCACTCGGGCTTCAGTTATTTTCACCGCGCTTCTGGCGCTGGCATTTTTTCCAGAGGAACGCGTCGTGATCCGGCAATGGCAATTCCAGGTTGGCACGTTGCTCGGATTAATCGGCGCATTCGGCGTGATCTGGTTTCAGGCGAATGCGAACCTACATACAGAGCACATCGCGTTACCCGGATTGTTCATTGCTTTCACCGCAACCTTTTGCTGGGCGCTTTACGGAGTTCTGATCAAACGTCCGTCAGCTGAGCTTGGATCGATCCGCAGCTTCGGGCTTGTCAGTTTAATTACTTCGGCGCTGCTATTTCCACTCACGCTCGCCTTCGGTAAAGTCGGCACTCCGCTTCACGCCGGCGCGCACGCGAACCTGGTTCTGATCGTCTCGGCAGTGACGTGTATCACGCTCGCCCACGTTTTGTATTACGTAGCGATCCGGGAAATCGGAGTCGCACTCTCTCAAAGCCTCCAGCTCCTTTGCCCAGCCATCGCGATGGGGCTGTCTGCCTGGATATACGGCGAATGGCTCACTCACGCGCAGCTTTGGAGCGCTGCAGTTTTGCTCCTGGGCGCGTTCCTGGCGATGCGCACCAAGCCTGTGGCTACAGCAGAAACAGCTGAAAATATTTAACTCTTTTTGAGCGCCTGCGCCTTGCGCACGAGCTCGATGAAATCTGCGCGGTAGCCATTCATATCTGCGCCCGTTCCTTGTTGCGCCCATTCGATCACTTGTTGGAGCGATCCGTTCCCCTTGTATTCAGAATCCCGAAGGATCATTC
Source organism: Verrucomicrobiota bacterium (assembly GCA_046725275.1). Taxonomy (GTDB): domain Bacteria; phylum Verrucomicrobiota; class Verrucomicrobiia; order Chthoniobacterales; family UBA10450; genus Udaeobacter. The sequence continues at coordinate 13,939 of JBKOYE010000060.1, read as the reverse complement.
CGAATTCGGCGACGGCTGCGGCAAATTTTAAGTCGCTGGGAGCTGCTGCGAAATCAAATCCTGTATCGCTCAAAGTGCGTTGGATGAATCCGACTGCCCGATCATTGCCTCGTGTTTTTAGTTTCAGTTTTACCGTCAACAGCGGTTCAGCTGCCTCTTCCGCGACACTCGGCATTTGCGTGCGGGCCGCCGTGCTCACGCGCTTCAGCGGCACAACTTCGTACAAAGTGGTCAAAGTGTATCCAGCCGCAATCGGATGCGAACCGACGTTCTCCTCGTTCGAATTCTGTGTCTCAGTTTTTTGCCTGTCATACCCAATCAATCGATACGATGCCACCCGCCTCGGACTAAATTCGAGCTCGATCCTGCTGTCCGCACGAACAGCAACGTCTTGGTTCCCTTTTAGGCCGATCCGGACCAGCCGATGCATTGGTTCCCAAGGACAAGCCACAACATCCAGGTTCACCGAGAATGAGTCGCCTTCGGTCGGCTGCGGATATTCGTACCGAAAATGGTTGATCATTCCTTCAATGCGCACCGACTCCCGCGGCGGAAGCAGGCTGGCATTAATCGAACGACGGACATCGAGATAGGAAGCCGAATTCACCACTAGCGGTACACTCGATCGGGGCCTGCTTATCACTGACACAAACGGCCGTTCGCCAGTAAAAGCATATGGGCCAGCGTCAGCCTCGAACTTTTCATTTTGGCTAAGCGTTGCAGGGTCCTCTGCCTCGACTGGAGCAAATTGATTCGCCTGTTCCCCAGCTAAGTCACGCGACAAAGACGACGTCGTTGGCGCAGAGATCCGAGACTCGTTACTACTGAACACAACCGCCCCAACCACAGCTAAAACGGCGAGGAGCGCTGCAATCGCAAGCGGCCCGGCTTTTGACCAAAAAGTATCATCGTGAATCGCCGTGAGTTTTCCCCGCGCGATGTGTTCTCGCTGCAACTCGACCCGATACTGCGATCTCAAGGCGCGCGCGAGATCTTGTGTCGCGGCGACGAACCGCTGCACTTCCGGAGAATCGGCAGTTGCACGAGCAATTGTCGATCGTTCTGACTCGTCCAGTTCGTCCAGCGCGTATGCTGTCAGCTTCGGATCATTAACATTCATCTTACTCATTTGGTTTTTGGTTTAAATGGGATGAAATCTCCTGCGACCTGAGCGTAACGCTGTCGCAATGTCTTCAGCGCAGTGTGAAGCAGTACTCCCACATTATTGGCGGTTGTCTGCATGATCTCCGCGATTTGTTGGTAACTGAGATCGTTTTGGAATTTGAGTTGAATTACTTCCTGCTGCCGCAGCGGCAGGGTGCCGACAATCCGCAGCAGGAATCCGGTCGCTTCCTTTTGTTCGAGCTGGTCAAAGGGCATGGGTTGCTCGCTTTCGCGAGCTTCAATCATTTCCTCGTCAACGTACATCATTCGCCTTTCTTTTCGGCAAACGTTGAGCGCCGCATTTCGGCAAACCGTAAATAGCCAGGTTGCCGGCTCATCTTCGCGCCGTAGCGCGCCGTTACGCTGAAACCTGACGAATGTCTCCTGAACAACATCTCTCGCCTGTTCCGTGTCACCAGTTATGCGTCGAGCGTATTGAAGAAGCGGGATTTCGAATCGATGTACAATTTTCTCGAATTCCTCCCGTTTGGCTGTTCTGCCGCTTCGCACCGGATCTGATGTCCTTCCGACGAGCACAGAGGATAACACATGCACCAACGGTCAACGCTAATACGAAACGCCCATAAGAGTGTAAGTGATCGGCACTTGGACCCTGGCCGCAGTGCCAGGCTTGAAACGCCATCTTCGAAGCGCATCGACCGTTGAATTGTCTAGAATGGCGTTGCCACAGCTCTGCGCCATTAGGACATCAGTCACAGTGCCCAAAGTTGGATCGACGGTGAGCAACGCGACGCCCGATCCTGTCACTCGTTGACGACGGGCTTCGTACGGATAAACCGGGCGCGGCGCACACGCCACCATTGCTTTCACCGAACGCAACGACGCCGTCGTTCCTCGCACAAGAGTTGCTGGCCGTGCCTTCCGATGCGCGCGAACTGGTGGGGGCGTGAGATTTTCCTCCCGAAAACTGTCCTGATCCGGGTGAATCTGCTCTAACGGCGGAGGGGTGGCCGATTCTTCCAGCAACGCAGCCTCTGCTTCGGCAGTATCAACGAGCTCGACATCACCCAGCGGCTTGAAATCTTCCAGCGTAGGAGGCGGTGATTTGGTTTTCGCGAGCGCAACCGCGCCGAGGTGAATCGCAAGCGCGCTCATAAATGCGATCCAAAACAGGCATCGGCCGTTCTGTCTGTAAAGCAATGCTGAATTCATGTCTTTCCTCCAAAGAGGAAGACACACCACTTCGAAGAAACTTAGGGGGCGATCAGCAGATTGCAGTTAACGAGGAACTACGTTGATTCTGATGCTGCTGGACACTCTGCGCGGGGTTGCATTATCGAGTATTAAGAATCGAGCAATCCAGCGGCCGTTTTTGTCACGTGAATCTCAAAAACTATCTCGTCACTCGTCAGAAGCTGATCGACCGCGCGCTGGATCGCTATCTGCCGAAGGCCAATACGAAACCTGCGACGCTGCACCGGGCGATGCGCTACAGTCTATTTGCCGGCGGCAAACGTTTGCGGCCGATTCTGTGTCTGGCTGCGGCTGAAGCTTGTCGCGGCAAGATGGACGACGCGCTTCCGCTCGCGTGCGCGCTTGAATGCATTCACACGTACTCGCTCGTGCACGATGATCTTCCCAGCATGGATAATGATGATTTCCGGCGCGGTCGCCCCACCTGTCACAAAGTTTTTGGCGAAGGCATTGCGGTGCTCGCGGGCGACGCTCTGCTGACCATCGCGTTCGAGATTGTTTCAAGCGCGAAGCCGACCCCGCGCTACTACACGGCAACTTTGTTGCGCGAGATTGCAGTCGCGGCAGGGAGCCAAAGGCTCATCGCCGGTCAGGTGGCCGATCTCGAAGCCGAAGGCAAAACCGTCAAACGCTGGCAGTTGCAGTTCATTCACGAGAACAAGACCGCAGCGATTTTGAGAAGCTCAGTGCGTCTGGGCGCGATGAGCGCCAACGCAAACGGCAGAAAACTTTCCGCCATTACACGCTTCGGTGAGCGACTAGGCCTCGCTTTCCAAATCATCGATGACATTCTCGACGTAACCCAAACCTCGGAGATCCTCGGCAAGAGCGCAGGCAAAGACGTGGCTGCGAAGAAAGCGACTTATCCAGCGGTTATCGGTTTGGAAAAGTCGCGCGCCGAAGCCCGACGACTTACGCACGAAGCACACAATGCCTTGTCGGTGTTCAGCAATCGCGACGCTGAAGCGCTGCATGCGCTAGCGAATTATCTTTTGGAGCGCGAGTACTGAATCGTACGCGAGACTTGCCGAGCGGTCCGCGGCGTGCCCGGCGGTCGCGCCCTACCTCACACCAGCGCGAGATTCGGATCGATCTCCTCGGTCACTTGCGATTCAAACCCAGCCTGCAATCGCAGCAACGCGGCAAATGCGATCATGGCGGCGTTATCAGTGCACAGCCACGGCTCGGCGCTCTTGAATTGAATTCCTTTGCGGCTGCAAGCTTCACACAATTGGCGGCGCAATTCCTGATTGCAACTAACCCCGCCGCTCATTGTCACGAGATCCACACGATACTTCCGTGCCACCGCGATCGTCTTTGCCACGAGCACCTCGATTACTGCCTGCTGAAAAGATGCACAAACGTCGGACAGCATTTGCGCATCCAAATTGCAGGGCGTCTGTGTCGAACCCCATTCGCCCAGCTTCGGCAACAAGTACCGCACCGCAGTCTTTAATCCGCTGAAGCTGAAATTTTGCGATCCAAGCATGCTGCGGGGCAGATCAAAGCGTTTCGGATCCCCGCCGTGCGCGTACTTTTCAATTTCAGGACCACCGGGATAACCGAGACCAAGCATCTTTGCCACCTTATCGAATGCCTCGCCCGCCGCATCATCCACGGTGCGGCCGAGTAGTTGATAGTCTGCCAGACCACGCACAAGGATCAGCATGGTGTGTCCACCGCTGACGATTAGCGACACGTTGGGTCTAATGTCATTGTCACCGTCTTGTTTGACGCCAAAGAAGGGCGAGAGCAGATGTCCTTCGAGATGATTGATTGCGAGGTAAGATTTACCAAAACCGATTGCCAATCCTTTCGCGATTGACGCGCCGATCATCAGCGAGCTCGCCAGACCGGGACCGCTGGTGGCCGTGAATGCATAGACTTCAGACAAGCGAATCTTCGCTGACTGCGTCGCACAATCGAGCAGGCGCGGCGCATGGACCAGATGATTGCGCGACGCGATCTCTGGCACGATCCCGCCGTATTTTTCATGGGCGGCAACCTGCGACGCCACTTCGCTCGCCAGCAATCCTTGGCCGGAATCGTCGTCGCGCAATATCGCTACGGCGGTTTCGTCGCAGGAGGTCTCAAGAGCTAGAACTGTCATGTCGAGCGAAGTCGAGACTCTCAGAAATGACGAAATCTGAATGACGAATGACGAGTGAAGCTCGAATGAGCGAATGACGAACTATCAGCTGCCCGCATTTGGGACTTCGTCATTCCTTCGTCATTCGGCATTTGTCATTCGTCATTGATCCAGAGATTCCTCCCGGCCTTCGCTCAAGGCTAGGGCTGGGCAAGCGGGCTGTTTGGAGTGACAAGAACTGCTACTTCTTTACCGCTTCGGCTTTCGGCGCGCTTTGTTGCGCATAAATCATAACGCCTTTCAGCGCGTCGATCGCGCGCAACATTTGTGGATCTTTCGTCTTGATGATGTTTGTTTCGTCGTCCGGCTTGACATTTCCAGTGTTGCGCAGGGCGTAGAGAGTACGCTCCTGTTCGGCGGTCATGCCCACGCGAATATTCGGCGTCACGCCGTTACCCTGAATGACCTGTCTGCTGGGCGTGTAGTACTTGGCCGTGGTAAAGCGCACCGCGGAGCCGTCCGGCAGCTGCAGCACATTCTGCACGGAACCTTTCCCAAAAGTAGTTTCGCCAACAAGCACGGCCCGGCGTAAATCCTTAAGCGCGCCGGCAACGATTTCCGCGCCACTAGCGCTGCCTTCATTGATCAACAACACCATCGGAAAATTCGGACGCGGCTTACTTACCGCGGAAGTCGAATAGTCATGCTGTTGCGAAGGAACTCGGCCCTGCGTCGAAACCACTTTCGTGTTAGGCGGCAAAAATTGACCGCACACGTCCACGGCGCTGTTCAACAGCCCGCCCGGATTATTCCGAAGATCGAGAATGAGGGCCTGCATTCCTTGCTTCTGCAGATTATCGAGCGCCTTCGACAGCTCGTCGGCTGTCGGTTCGTTAAACTGGATCAGTCGGACATAACCTATCCGGAATGGACCGGTCAGCTCTGGAGCCAGCAACTTTTCTCCCTTAACACTTTGGATTTTTATCTCTGCGCGCTGGAGCGTGTACTCCTTGATCTCCTTGGTCGAAGGGCGCAACAGCGTCAGGCTGACTTTTGCTCCTGCAGGCCCGCGCAGGATGTTGATTGCGTCCTCAAGATCCATTCTCTCGGTGGACATACCGTTGATTCGCAAAATCTGGTCGCCGGAAAGAATGCCCGCCCTGGCCGCAGGCGTGTCCTCCATCGCGGTGACTACTGTAGGCAGACCGTTTTTCATTGAGACCTCGATGCCGAGACCGTTGAAGCGGCTGCGCGTGTCATCCTGCATGTCTCGAAAATCATTTGGATCCATGAACTGGCTATGCGGATCCAGCGACGACAGCATTCCCTTCATTGCGGCCGTGACGAGATCGTGATAGCTCGTCTTATTGTCATCCACGTAATCCTGCCGGATTAATTCCAAAGCTTTTGCGAAAATGGCAATCTGCGAGTAGCCGTTATCCTCTTCGCTCTTCGGCGGCTGCACTTCCTGCGCGAAAACGCCGGAGAACGTGGCGAATAAGAAACACGCCAGCAAGGGAATGATGACCGAGCGCCTCATATCTTACCCATGATCGGAGAACAATCCCGACAATCGCTCATGAGCAAATTTTTGGCAACGCCCAACACACGGTGTTGTCTTTTAGAACTTAGACAATGAGAGCCTGTATCCGCCGTCTCATTAGCTTTTTGGCACTCCCGCTGGCGAGCACGGCCTTCGCTGCGCAGGCGCAAGACGCCGAGTACGAGGCGGTAGCCGAGGAATACGTGAAAACGTATCTTGCCGCTCACCCACTCCAGGGAACCGCTCTCGGTCTTCATGAGTACGACGGAAAAATCAGCGATTACAGCCGCCTCGCGCTGGACGCCGAACTTTCCCGACTCCGGCGATTTGATGATCGTCTGGCCAAGTTTGATCCAGGCAAATTGAGTCAACGCCAATCCATCGACCTCCGCATTTTGCAGGCGTCGGTGAAGCGCGAGCTGTTTGAAATGCAGGACATGTCGGTCTTCGAACGAAATCCGATGGTCTATGCCCGCGCGGGCGATGTGAACGTCTATATCAAGAGGAACTTTGCGCCGCTTGAGGACCGCGTTCGCAGCCTCGTTGCGATCGAATCGCAAATTCCAAACATCCTGATCGCAGCGCGAACAAACCTCGATGAAAAGCTACCAAGACCGTTCGTTGAGCTTGCGATTCAGATCGCAAGAGGTTCAGCCGATTTTTTGAAAAGAGATCTCGTTGCGGCTGTGAGCGGGCTCAAAGACGAGCAGCTCCGCGTCGCATTTCAGGCATCCAATCGAAGAGCCGCCACAGCGCTGAATGATTACGCGACCTGGCTCGAACGGGACAAACTTCCCAAAGCCACACTCGATTTCGCTCTCGGCGAAGAAAAATTTCGGCGCTTCCTTGCGCAAACGGAGCTGGTCGATCTTGCGCCGCAAAAGATTTTCGAGATTGGCATCGCGCAACTAAAAGCCGAACAGGAAGCGTTCGCCGAGTCCGCGAAAAAGATCGACCCTAACAAGCCGACGATTGACGTTTTCAAGCAAATACAGGGCGAGCATCCGGCTTCGGACAAACTGATTCCGGATATTGCCAAAGACCTGGACAAGCTCCGCAAATACGTTGTGAGCCGTCGTTTGGTCGGCGTTCCGTCGGAGGTCCGCGCGAAGGTAAAAGAAACGCCGCAATATCTGCGGGCTACTTCCTTCGCCTCGATGGATACTCCAGGTCCGTTCGAGAAACGAGCCACGGAGGCCTATTACTACGTCACACCGACAGAGGAAGACTGGCCGGAGAAAGAAAAGCAAGAATGGCTCACCGCGTTCAATTATTACACTTCCGACGTTACTTCGATTCATGAAGTTTACCCCGGACATTACGTGCAATTCCTGCATTTGAATGCGTCGCCTGCCAGCAAGGTAGAAAAAATCTTCGGCAGCTACGCTTTCATCGAAGGTTGGGCACACTACTGCGAAAAAATGATGATTGACGAAGGATTCGGCGGACCGACCGGCTCCACTCCAAGCGAAGACGATGTGAAGCGATCCGCCAAATATCGCATGGCGCAGGCTGACGAAGCGCTGCTGCGTCTGTGCCGGTTGTGTGTGTCCATCAAGGTGCACACGCAAAACATGTCGATTGATGAGGCGACGAAATTTTTCCAAGACAACTGCTACTATGAACAGAAACCGGCTCGCCAGGAGGCGATGCGCGCCACGTTCGATCCGGGTTATCTCAACTACACTTTGGGCAAATTGCAGATCCTGAAATTGCGCGACGATTACAAGGCGCAACAAGGCGACGATTTCTCATTGCAAAAATTCCACAATGAGTTGCTCAGCCACGGAATGCCACCCATTCGTCTCCTGCGAGAGACCATGCTCAAAGATCAGAGCAAATGGGATGAAGTGCTGTAAGAGGCACCTTGGCAAACTGTTCAGCATTAGTTTCCTTGATCCAAGGCTCAGCCCCGCTAGGGGCGGAACTTTTATAGCAAACACCCAAAAGAATGGAGAGCTCCAGAGGAGCGACATGTTCACTCCTACGGAGCTGAAAATCTGCGAAGCCAGTCATTAGACTGCCGCACCGCATTGCGCCGCTTGGCGCTTTCGCGTAAGATTCGCATTCGAAAATCATCATGACCGAGCTGGTTTCATCGATGGCCGATAAGATCGACCGCACTGTGCAACGGGTAATTCCGCTTGCGTATCGCGTGCGCCGAACTGGCCGCCGCTGGGTGCGCCGGGCGTTGCGCAAGCCCCGCAGCGTTTCCGAGGGGCCAAACCTGCTGCCGTTGTTGATTCAGGTGCTGGCGAGTTTCACCAAGGCCGACGGCATCATCATGGAGGAAGAGATCGACTCGAGCCTCGGCTTTCTGCGTTACGATTATCCAGAGGCGGTTTACTCCGAACTGCGACAGTTGTTCCGGCAAGCACTGTACGAACAGCAGGACCTCGCCGCGATGGCGCAAAAGCTCGGCACGCAACTGAGCACCGAACGCAAGATCATGCTCGGCGTTCAATTGTACGATCTGATCTCGCAGGCCGGTTTGAAGCAGGAACAGGTCGTCGCGTTCTACTCATTCATGTCGCAGATGGGCATGGCTGCGCAGGCAATCGACATCGTTTATCAACTCAACGCATCGGAGGAGTCCGATCCGTCGATATACCAGCACGGCGCGTCGCCGCTGGAATCGCTCTCGTTCGGAACGGACGGCAAGGCCGACATCCTGCTCAAAAACCTCGCCGAAACAGATCGCCTGATGGCTTTTCGCTACCACGATCTTATTCTCTTGAAAAATTACAGCGGCCAAAACGTCTCCGTGCGCGGAAGACCATTGGTGCGTGGCGGGTTCTGCCGAATTTATCCGGGGCAGCGAATTTTGATCGGCGACCAGGTGCTCAGCTATCAGGAGCTGGCGCAATATTTCAATGCGAAGAAGAACGTCTCGCTCCCAGAGATTTTCATCCGCGTAAGTAAGGACGCAGAGCAAGTGCAATTAGAGCGTTCGCGAACGCGCGAGAGCGCGCTCCGGGTCACGTTTGGACTCAAAGTGCGCGTCAAGGCATTGCGTGATATCGATGCCGAGCTTAAGGGCGTCCGACTCAAAGCCGGCACTCGGGTAGACGCGACGCTGGAAGACAAGATCGTTTTCCACAACGACACCGAGCTGGATCTAAACGATCTGCGCCGCCGCGCACGCGCACTCGGCGGGCGATTCCAACTCAAGGCGTCTAAATCGGAATATCTGGTCTCGAACGATCCGAGCCGTCTGCAAGCCGACGATATCCTGCTTTCGCCAGGCACCGCCGGAGACGTGCTGCTGAAGATCTTTTGCGATTACGACCAGCGAGTGGGGACGCTGGAGGTCATCGAGGCGGACCGCCGAATCATGGTAGGCGACGATCCGGTTCGCACGACTGCGCAACTCAAGGACGGCGACATCATTCGAATCGATGTCGGACAGGTCCTGCGGTGCAATTTTTTGGAGCGCATCATTGAGGAGGAGCGGAACATCATTCGCAGCCTCGAACTGAACGAAGTCACCCACCGCTTTGGCAAAGGCGAGATTGGCCTCGAAGGAATTTCCTTTGGCATCACGCGTGGTGAGCTTGTTTGCGTAATGGGCGCAAGCGGTGCAGGGAAAAGCACGCTGATGAGAGTGCTGGCCGGGCAACTCCAGCCGAGCAGCGGCGAAGTATTGCTTAACGGACAATCACTCTACGGAAACCTCGACGTCCTAAAGCAATACGTCAGTTATATGCCTCAACAGGACGCGTTCGACGAGCACCTCACGATTGGTGAAAATTTGCAGTTCGCGGCCGCGATTCGCGCGCCACACCTCTCGAAGCGCGACCGTGTCCGGCGGTTGGATGCAAAATTAATCGAGTTGGGTTTAAGCGAACGTCGGGACGCGGTCGTCGGCAGTCCGGAGAAAAAGACCCTGAGCGGCGGCGAGCGGAAACGACTCAACATCGGGCTGGATATGATCGGCATGTCGGATGTTTATCTATTTGACGAACCGACCTCCGGTCTCTCGTCGAAGGACTCCGAGCACGTGATCGAAATCATTCGGAGCATGGCGCACAACAAAATCGTCATCGTTACCATTCATCAGCCGAGCTCGAAAATTTTCCAAATGTTTAACAAGGTGATCTTGCTCGACAAAGGAGGGCGGCTCGTCTTTTTCGGAACGCCTTCTGATGCGCTGCGCTATTTCGCGGAAGCGGAACATCAACACCAGTTCGGTGCCGAGCTGGGGGCGTGTCCCTCGTGTGGAACGACCCGGCCGGAATTCATTTTTGACGTGCTGGAGACCCCGCTGCGCGATTTGAGCGGCGACATTATTTACGAAGAAAACAGCCGCGGCCAGCTCATCCCCGCGCGGCGTTATTCGCCGGATTTCTGGCGCGATAAGTACGAGGCGTTTCGGTTAATCCAAGACGTCAAACAAGTCTCGCTACACCAGGATGAGGCGGTTCCTTTGCCTGTTGCGCCGCTCCAAAAGAAGCGGCTTCCACTACGCTGGCATGACGAGTGGACGCAATTCCGCACGCTGCTGCGGCGTGCGTTCATCAGTAAACTGCGCAACCGCGCAAATCTCGTAATCACGATCGGTGTTTCGCCCGTCCTGGCGTTGTTGATTGGAACCATCCTGCGGTATTCAGAGACCGGCACGTACGATTTTGCTTCGGCATATCATATTCCGACGTTCTTGTTTCTCGGTCTGATTGTCGCGATGTTTCTCGGCCTGACCAACAGCGCCGACGACATCATTCGGGATCGGCCGGTGCTTCAACGCGAGCGCAACCTCAAGGTGCGTCTGTCGTACTACGTGATCTCGAAGACAATCACGCTCGGAGTTTTTGCGCTCATCCAGTGCGTTCTTTTCGTGCTCATAGGCAATTTCGTGCTGCAAATCCGGGGCATGTTCTGGATCGACCTGGCGATCATGTTCCTTACAGCCATGAGCGGCGTGGCATTGGGCTTGGTTATCTCGTCGCTGGTGGCCGACCCGAAAACGGCCGCCAACATCGTCCCGCTTGTTTTGATTCCCCAGATCATCATGGGCGGCGCGCTCATCAAATACGAGGACATGAACCGAAACCTCGGTCTGCTTTACTCCTTTTCGCACTGGTTCTCGGAACATCCAAACGCAGAAAAGACGAGAAAAACCGAGAGCAAACTGCAGGTGCCACTGGTCTGCCAATTCATCGCGATGCGCTGGTCGTACGAAGAAATAATTGTCGCCCAGGCCAAACTCAATCCGCTTACGAAGCGCCAGGACCGCGCTCATGACGAAATTCAAAAGCTCGCGCCCAAGGCGGACACGCCTCAGGAACGTGCGCACCTCAATGATTTAAAAGATGTGTTGGCATTGCTATCAGGGTTGGAAGGACGCTCCGCACGCGAGATCGCTCGGTATCTGAAGTTGGTCGATCCCGTTATTGCGGGGAAGCAGAGGTTCGATCGGGCACTGTTTAAGGACGCCAAGGGTCCGGTGACTGCCGACCAACTCTACATGAACCAGAAAGTTTCCGACCTGATCTCAAGGGCCGAGATGGAGCAGAACGATTATCGCCGCGGCAGCAAGCCGAACGTGTTCTTCGGTCTGGAAAAGCGTTACTCCGGAATGAGATTCGGCGTATTCACTTTCGACACGGTCGTTCTGATCGTATCCACGCTCGGATTACTTGTGGTGCTCCATTGGATTTTGCGAAAACAGCTGGAGGTCCGCAGAAGCTGATTTGAAGTACGGCGACATGTCGCCGCTTTGTAATTGTCATTCCGAGCGAAGTCTCTTGCCTCGCCGTAACTTTATGCGAAGGCTGGAAGGAATCTCTGACATTAATCTATGAGCAAGACTAAACACCATACTCCGAAGTTAATTGTTGCCGCCAGCGAGACCGATCCGGACATCCTTTACGCGACGAAGTTTTGGGCGCCTGATCCATTCATTTTTCTCCAGCGCAATGGTAAGCGCACGCTGGTCTTGAGCGATTTGGAAATTGATCGCGGCAGCAAACAAGCTGACGCAGACGAATTTGTGATGTTCAGCGAACTCGAACGCGAGGTGCAGGGAAAATCAAAAAAGGCGCCGCCATACGAGAAAGTGCTGGCGCATTTTCTCAAAAAACGCGGCGTAACATCGGCGGTTGTGCCCGCAAATTTTCCGCTCGGTTACGCGGAGGAACTTGCTGCGAACAAGATCCGCGTTCGCGCAACCGACCGATTTTTCTGGCCGGAGCGTGAAGCCAAATCGGACAAGGAAATTGAAATGATCAAGCGCGCCTTGCGAATCACCGAAGCAGGACTCAAGCGCGCGATCGAAGTTTTCAAAGCGTCCAGGCCGGGTTCGGGAAAACGACTGCGCTGGAACGGGAAGACGCTCACCTCCGAAATGCTGCGCGCAGAGATTGATTCCGCAGTTTTGCGCTCCGGCGGTGTTCCGGGCGGAACGATCGTTGCCGGTGCCGATCAAGCTTGCGATCCGCACGAGCGCGGCCACGGCCCATTGTACGCGGATTCACTGATCATCCTCGACGTGTTCCCGCGCGATGCGAAGACCGGGTACTTTGGCGACATGACGCGCACAGTGTTGCGCGGACACGCCAGCGAAGCGCAGCGCAAGCTTTGGGAAACGGTGAAAGCGGGCCAGGCGCTCGCGTTAAAGAGAATCAAAGCTGGCGTTGACGGCATGACGATTCACAAAGCCATCCAGGAATTTTTCGCCAGTCGCGGATTTCCAACTGAAGTGCGCGACGGACGACGCGTTGGCTTTTTCCACGGCACCGGCCACGGACTCGGCTTGGAAATTCACGAGCATCCGCGTCTGCAAAAAGTTGTTCTCAAAGAGCGCCAGGTGCTCACAGTCGAACCGGGTCTATACTATCCTGGCGTAGGCGGCGCGCGTCAGGAAGACGTCGTCGTGGTAACAAAGACGGGTTGCAAAATCCTTTCGCGCTTTCCCAAGCAGCTGGAAATTTGAAGTACCTTTGGTAGGGGCGGTTCACCGAACCGCCCAGGCGATTGATGTCAATCGGCCCTACTTCCAAATGAACGCGCAACGCCATTGGGCGTCTAATTTCCTACCCGGCGAAGTGACAAGTCGCCTTGCAGCGTTAGATTAGTACCGCACATGTATTATCCATCTGGTTTTGGATTGGGATCTCATTGGCTGCTGTACATCGGCGTCCCCTTGATCATCGGAATTTGGGCGCAGATTCGGGTGAGCAGCGCATTCGGCCGGTGGAGCAAGGTGCGTGCGAGCGCGAATATCACTGGCGCGGAGTGCGCGCGGGAAATCTTGCAGGCCGCGCAGATCCATGACGTTGACGTCGTTGAGACGAACGATTTTCTCGGTGACCATTACGATCCGACCAAGAAGCAGCTGCACCTGTCGAGCAACGTTTATAACACGCCTTCGGTGGCGGCATTGGGCATCGCCGCGCATGAGACCGGGCACGCGATTCAGCACGCCCGCGCATACGCGCCACTAAAGGCGCGCATGGCGATCGTGCCGGTCACAATGATCGCGTCGCAAATGCTGCCCTTCATCATTATCGGTGGGTTGTTCTTTGGAATGACCGGTCTGATTACGCTCGGCATCTGGTGCTATTTGATTCTGCTCGTGTTCCAGTTGATCACGTTACCCGTGGAGTTCGATGCGTCTCGACGCGCAAAAATAATTTTGCGGGAAATGCACATTATACAGCCGGGACAGGAAGCGGCCGGTGTGAACAACGTGCTTAACGCCGCCGCGCTGACTTATATTGCGGCATTCATTGCTGCACTTGGCAATCTGCTCTGGTTGATGTCGCTCCGCGACCGGCGGTGATCGACCGCGCGACGTAAAAAATGGATCAAGCGCTCGCTTTCCCTGCTCGTCGCATTACCGATTTGTTATCGTCGGGTCTGGAGGCGCGTGCTAAGTCTAAGCGTCAGGCGATGGATCAGCCAAGAAGCGACCCAGACCAGGAGTTGGT
>JBKOYE010000066.1:0-15134 GCA_046725275.1 Verrucomicrobiota bacterium | reverse complement strand
ACCATGGGTTCGGAGGAAGAAGCGCAGAACGCGATTTCGAAGTTCAACGGCCAAACCATGGATGGGCGGCCGATGACCGTAAACGAGGCGCGCCCGCGCGAGCAACGGCCACCCGGTGGCGGGGGCGGTGGACGGTACGGCGGCGGCGGATACGGCCGTCGTGACGGTGGGCAGCGAAGAGGCGGCTACTAGCCAACACGCGTTGCCTGCACCCAAGTGCTTTAGAGTCTGCTGTCGCAGCGGATCAGCGCTTGCTGCGCCGAGGACAGCGCCGCTACAGTACGACAAGAAAATTTGGGCAGGGCTGGATTCGAACCAGCGAAGGCATAAAGCCAGCAGATTTACAGTCTGCCCCGTTTGGCCACTTCGGTACCTACCCGTCTGGTGCGAGCGATTCATATATCCTCGCGCTTCGCAGCTTGCAACTGGCATCGAGTTTCATTGCGGTTGATCCAAGATTTCGGGCGATTACTCTTCTGAGATGGCGTTTTTGCGCGGCGTTTTTTGGTTCGGCCTGTTCATCGTCCTCACATTTTGCTTCGTCGTGCTGTTGGAGTACGGGCCACGCGATTTTATCAATGGCGCTCAAAAAGAGTATGCGCGGATGAAATCATTCGTCGTAAAGCGAACGGAAGAAATTGGAAAAACTAAAAAGGACCGCTGAGTAGCAGCGTCGCCGAAGCTATGTCCCAGCAATGGCGAGAGTTTCTATCGGCAGCGGCGCGAGAAATTCTTTTGCGTTCTCGATCTGCAACATGGGCCGGGCCAGATGTGCTGCGAGAAAACTGCCATCTGGCGTCGGAGCAACCGCCGCTTGAGCGCGGATTTCGCATTTGCCTAATTGCTCGATAACGCGGCACACCTTCTCGCTCAAATTCCGGCAGTCTGTAAACTCAATAGTGCAAACTCCCGGCGCGGTGTCTTCCACAAAAGGACTGAGAATGAACGCGTGGTGAAGCAAAATTTCCTGCATCGATTTTTCCTGCATGTTCGCCCGAACTTTGATCACCACCTGCAATGATCGCGCCAGAGCCTGGCTGGGGGTCATCCCTTTTCGAATACTGGCCTTTTCTGCGGCCTCGTTCAATTGAATGATGAGCGGTTTTCTTTCCTGTTCTTCGATCAGTGCTACTGGTTTTGCGCATAGTTCCGGCTGATGCCGCGTGGCGGCCTGCAAATAGAAATTCGGCAGATAAATCGTCGCGAACATCACTTTAACTGACGTGTGACTTCTGGCCTCTGACTTCTGATTGAAGATGCGATCGTTTTACAATGATTCGGAGCCGTGAAAGCGCGTCCTGTGTTTCAAAAGTTCGAATGTCCCATGAATTTTCGAGAACTAGTTTCAGTTGCGCGCTGCTAACCATTTCATATCGCGTAAGAACCAAACATGCGGTGGGAACCACCTCGACCAATCGTTGCAAGCGATACCAATTCGTTTGCGGAATTTTGCGCAATTCTTCCGGCGCGTTCAGAACCAGATCGACAATCACCAACGGGAAATTGCCATCGCGCAAAAGAAGATCAGCCGCTTTGATGGCTTCAGATGTTTTGCTGCACCGGACCCAAAGCAGGTGTTGCAGCGACGCATTATCCAACCCGCAAGGATCAAACGAATCGCGTCCATCAATCAGCGCCAGGAAATAATTATCGCGATACGCGCAATGGACGAGCGCGTGAATGATCGATGCGCTTCCCGCGCTCGTTCCTGGGCTGATCAATTCGGTGATCGCTCCACGCGGCAACTCCCCGCCAATGGGTTCTTCAAGACAAGATAAGCCGGTACTTAGACGCCTCGCTGTCGTGCACGAAGGATGAGGGAAACGCTCCGCCAGCAGGTTGCGTAGATCGATAATTTTGGAGCTCGCGGCCATGGGAGATGAACATGGCGCGCCTAGGGAACATGTTCAAGTGAACATTTACAACTGGCCTTCCGCATTTGCTTCAATGTCTTTTTCGGCGCTCTTGTTTTCGTATCAGTGAGACCATGACGCCTTGGATTTTAAGCTCGCGAGCCGGCACCAGATCGGGATAACGCGGGTTTTCCGCCTTCAGATACGGACGGCCGCGCTCCACCACATAACGCTTCAATGACGTTTCGCCGTCGATTAACGCCGCAACGATATCGCCGTCGTGAACTTCTTTCGTATCTTCCAAAATCACAATATCACCATCGACAATGTGCGCACCGATCATTGAGTCGCCCCGCACGCGCAAGGCAAATGTGCCCCGATTTTTCAGGACATTCGCCGAACGTAAATCGAGCGACACATGGCCTTCGATGCTCTGCTCGGTCAATGCCGACATTCCGGCTGGAATCTGACCGTAAATTGGAATGTCGGTAATCCGAACCTTCATGGCCGGAGTGATCAATGCTCGCGCCTTACGAGCGTGCCGATTGAGAAAACCTTTTCGCTCCAGCGCCGCGATGTATTGCATGACCGATGTCTGGCTGGCGAACCCGAAATGATTTTGGATTTCGCGTGTGCTAGGTGTCACGCCTTTCTCCCGTTGCTCCCGCTGAATAAAATCAAGCACGCTCCTCTGCCTCTCGGTTAGCATGTGAACATGCTGCCTCAAAGCACCGGATTATGCAAGTTCAAATGAACATCCATGCGGATTCGAGTCTGGCTGACATCCAAAAAACTATAGCCGCACCAGATCGACCAGAAACTGGCACCAAAGGTAAATCATCCCGCGCCAGGAATATTTGACATCGCCTGCAGGGGTTTGTTTCAGAACGCCTTTGTGAATGTTATGCGCGATCTGGTCGCGCAGATCTCTCTCGATATCAGCCTGAATCTGCTCTTCATCGAGTGGTTCGATCACCGCAGGATCAACCTTGTTTCGGCGGAGAAACTCGCGATGACTTTGATCAAGCTGCCAGAAAGATCGGTCCGGCCGCTGCCGATTGATTCGGAATGCGGGCGAGAGTTTTAGGCCGTAGGACAACGGATAATTCCATGTCGTCCAAACCGTGCCGTCTTTGGTGCGCGACGAAATGCGCAGGTAATAGAACGAAAAATCACGCTGCTCATTCAGACAAATCGCGCCCTGGGCACGATCTCCTTCTCTGTAAAACAACCGAAAAAACTGGCGGTAATCTTCCCAGTCCCACCCGGCGTCGCCCACATGAACGAATCCTTCGTCCTCGATCTCGCGTGTGATTTCACTGAGCGCCGGGAAGGTATCCGAAGACGGCGGAGTTTTGGGTCGAAGCTGTTTTTCTTTCGGAAGTCGCAGCACACGAATCCGGGTGAGAATTTCCAGCCACGGCAGAAAAAGCCAGCCTATGGCTGCGACCAAACCCCACGCCCGATTGTCGGTCGCAAAATAAACGGCGAGAAAAGTCGCGGCGAGAATTCCGAGCGCCCCGGCCTTTTGCGCATATGAATTGTGAAAGGTACGCAAACCGACGCTGAGCACGGCCACGCCGAGCGTAAGAAGGAGACCGAAAAGCATCACGAAGCAGCGTGCCTACGGATTGATCTGGTGCTCGTTCAAGAATTTTCGGAGCTGTTCGGTGTCAAAATTAGCCAGCACTTTGTCGCCCGCTACAAACGTGGGCACGTACGTTTGAGCAGAAAGCTGCTTCATCTCCTCGTACGCCTGTCGATCTTCGCCGACATCGATCTCCTGGAACCGATATCCTTTCTCGCTGAGATAATCCTTCGCGTCAATACACCAGGAGCACCACTCGCGACTGTACAGCTTTAACTGCATTGGCGGGCCGAAATAAACCAGCCACCGCTTCGCCGTCAACTTCTACGTCACACGTGCCTTGCACCTCCGTCACTAATACGATTTCGCCCAAACGACGCGCCGCGCACTCGGTTCACCGGTAAAGATGCATTGGCCCGGCTCTGACGAATCATCGAGCGGTATAACGCGGATCGTGACTTTCAGGTCGTTCTTGATCTGTTCCTCGATTTCGCGTGACCCGTTCCAGTGCGCGAGCGCAAAGCCGCCGTGGATTTCCGATTTAGCGGGATTTTCCGGTGTAAAGAAATCGTAGAATTCTTTTTTCGAATTAATCATGTGCGTGTTTGCGTCGCGGAATTTTTTCGCGCGCTCGTATAACGACTCTTGAATGGATGCGAGAATCTGTGATGCCCGCGCGACAAATTCCTCCATCGACATCGACTGTTTTGCTTTCACAGGTTGATCGCGACGGCTTACCTCCACGGAATTTTTTTCGATGTCACGCGGCCCGATTTCGACGCGCAACGGCACACCTTTTTTTATCCACTCCCAATTCTTAACTCCTCCGCCGACATCGCGCCGATCGACTTCAGGCTCAATCGCAACATCATCGAGATATTTTTTCGCACGCAACTCCGCGGCGAGCCTGTCGCACGTTTCCAAAACTTTCGCGCGCGTCTCTTCTCTGGTCGTGATCGGCACGATAACGATATGCGTCGGAGCAATGCGCGGCGGCAAAACAACGCCGTCGTCGTCGCCGTGCGCCATGACGACTGTGCCCACCATTCGAGTCGTCATGCCCCAGCTCGTGGTCCAGCCAAATTCCTGTTTGCCTTCGCGAGTTTGGAATTGAATTCCGCTTGCGCGGGCAAAGTTCTGCCCGAGAAAATGCGATGTCCCGGCCTGGACTGCTTTGCGGTCCTGCACCATGGCTTCGAGCGCCAGCGTTTCCACCGCGCCAGGGAATTTTTCGCTGTCCGATTTTGACCCCGCGAATACGGGAATCGCGCAACGTTCGCGCACAAACGTTTCGTACACACCCAGCATCCGTCTAGTTTCTTCTCGCGCTTCTGCTTCCGTTTCGTGGACGGTGTGGCCTTCCTGCCACAGAAATTCGGTTGTGCGCAGGAACAATCGCGTCCGCATTTCCCAGCGCACGATGTTGCACCACTGGTTGATCAGGATCGGCAAATCACGATACGACTGCACCCATTTCGCGTAGCTCGCGCCAATGATCGTCTCGCTCGTCGGTCGAACGATCAGCGGTTCGGTCAATTTCGATTCCGGGTCGGGCACCAATCCGGCCTCCTTGTCGCTTTTAAGCCGGTAATGCGTAACCACGGCGCATTCCTTGGCAAAGCCTTCGACGTGCTCAGCTTCCCTCGCGAAATAACTCAACGGAATGAACAAGGGAAAATAGGCGTTGCGGTGACCCGTGGCGCGAATTAACGCGTCGAGCTGACGCTGCATGTTTTCCCAAATCCCGTATCCCCATGGACGAATCACCATGCAACCGCGCACGTCCGAAGGTTCAGCCAATTCGGCGGCGCGAATCACCTGCTGGTACCACTCGGGAAAATCTTCGTCGCGCCGCGGCGAGATCGCAGTCTTCGGGGTCGAGTTCGACATGGGCAGAGAATTAAGCGCGCACAGCAAAGTTCGCCAGCGAGCATTTAGCCATAGATGGTATGAAACTCATAAGTCGCATTGGTTGACACGCCCCCACGTCGCCCGTAACTTCCGTGCTCTTTTTTCTACCGTGAAAACGTTTTCAGCCAAAGCCAGCGAAGTGCCGCGCAGGTGGTGGGTCATCGACGCCCAAGACCAAGTGCTCGGTCGCGTCGCGGTGAAGGCTGCCAACCTGCTGCGCGGGAAAGGGAAAACGGTTTTCACGCCGCATGTGGACACCGGAGACTTTGTCATCGTCATCAACGCGGAAAAAGTCCGGCTCACCGGAAAGAAAGAAGAGCAGAAGAGCTACATGAGCTTTTCAGGTTATGTCGGTGGACACAAATCTGAAAACGTCCGAGCGCGCCGGGACCGGCATCCCGAATTGCTAGTCGAACGCGCGGTGCGCGGAATGATTCCGCACAACCGGCTTGGCCGGCACATTTATCGGAAGCTGAAAGTCTATCGCGGCGACTCGCATCCGCACGCCGCACAACAGCCAGAGGCTGTCAAAATTTAGAAGTCTCATCTTATGCCACAAACTGAGGAATTCATGGCTACAGGTCGACGCAAAACATCAATCGCACGCGTTCGCATGATGCCGGGCAACGGAAAAATTGATATCAACGGCCGGACTTTCGAAGATTATTTCCCGACTGTGCCGTTGCAGAATGTGGTATTGCAACCTCTGCAGAATGCGAAGGCGGTTAACACTTACGACTTGTTCATTCACGCCAGCGGCGGCGGCATCATGGGTCAGGCCGGCGCGGTACAACTCGCGGTCGCGCGCGCGCTGCTTCAAGTGGATGGAAATCTGCGCGGCCCGCTGAAGGCTGAGGGTTTGCTACGACGTGATCCGCGTATGAAAGAGCGAAAGAAATCCGGGCAACCTGGAGCGCGGAAACGTTTCCAATTCTCGAAACGCTAATGTGACCCATGGGACGCATGAGTCCCATGAGCATTCTCAGTGCGCACCGCGGTAGCGCCACACGTTACGGTTTCTTTGGCGATGGCGCGCTCGGCGGCTGGTTTGGCGCGGGCGGAGCTTGCGGCGCCGGTACGGGAGGAAGCGCCAACGTCGGCGGAATCGTTGGCGCCGCTGTGGGCGCTGGCGTGGACGAAGTAACCGGTTTGAGCAAGCGCAATTGTTGCATAGCCTCTCCCGCCCAAAAGCTCGTTCGGTATTGGGTCAGCAGGGTTTCGCAGATGCGACGCGCGTCCTCATTTCGACTTTTCGTCTTTAAAATGTACACCTGCGAAAGCATGGCCAAGGGTGCAGTGTAAGTGTTGGGATAAGCCGATACGGTCTGCTGGTACATCGCCAACGCTTCATCCGTTTTGCCCATCGACTCCAGATTAGCCGCCATTGCCAACTTCGCCGTGCTCACAAGCTCATGCTTCGGATATCTCGCAATGAAGGTTTCGAGCGTTTTGTTTGCCTCGCCGAATTTCTTTTCGCGCCGTTGCGCTCCCGCGAGCAAAATGTACGCATCGGCGGCCGCAGGCGTGTTCGAGTAGCGAGCGATTACCTGGTCGTACTGCTGCGCGGTATTGGCGCTCGCTAAGGCGGCCGATGCTGCCGCGGCACGGCGATCGGAATAAAAGCGATAACCGGTGAACACGATCAACGCGAGCAGCACAATGCTTAACGCCGCAATGATCGGTTGTTTGAAACGCTCCCAAAACACACGCGTTTCTAATACGACATCGCGAGATGGAGGTGGAGCTGTTGGCATAGACGTCGTGTGTTGGATCAATTCAAACCCGGTGAGCGTCGTCTTATGCCATGCGAAGGTTTCTCGCGCAAGCCGCGCCGGGCCGCCATATCCGCGCGACAAAGCCTCTTCGGGCGATAAAATCTTACATATGAATGCATTCTGGAACTCTTTTGAAACTGTACTTGGTTTGGGCGTAGAACCGAAGGATTTGACGCTTATTCAAATTTCGCTGCGTGGGATCATTGTGTTTCTTGTGACACTGACCACAATGCGACTTGGACACAAACGCTCACTCTCGCGTAAGACTCCGTTTGATGCGGTCTTGCTCGTCATTCTTGCGGCGGTGCTTTCACGCGCTATCAACGGCTCAGCAGCCTTTTTTGCCACGCTCGGCGGAGGCGTCGTTTTGGTGTTGCTCCATCGTCTTTTCGCATTTCTCGCATTCTATTCCCATGGGTTTGGGATTCTAGTAAAAGGGAGGCCCGATGTCGTTATGCGTGATGGACAATGCGAATTGGCCATGATGTGGCGCAACCATGTCTCAAAACATGATCTAGATGAGGACATGCGTCTTAGTGCACACACAGATGACCTTTCGAAGATTCGAGTCGCGCGCGTCGAGCGCAGCGGCGACATCAGCTTCATCAAAAAATGATTTGACCCACATGGGCAATAGACCTATGAGACCGACGGGATTTATGAGGCAAAATAAAAAGCGCTGGATCAAACCGACGCTCAAAACCGTGCCGATCTTTTTTGAGTGCACTTGTTACGCGGGCGCGGTCTGATCGAACGGAAAATTACGGCGAAAACTCCGGTTGATTCGCGTCCATATTCTCGGCAGCGCGGCCGGCGGCAGCTTGCCACAATGGAACTGCGTCTGTGCGAACTGCGTAGCGGCGCGAACGGGGAAAATTGAACCGCAAACACAATCGAGTATCGCGATCAGCGCTGACTCGGGAGAATTTCAGGGTTGGTGGCTAATTAACGCGTCGCCTGATCTGGCCCGGCAAATCGAAAGCACGCCGTCGTTGCAACCGCGCCACGATTCACCACGCAACACTCCCATCGCAGGCGTTCTGTTGGCCAATGCCGATATCGATCATGCGCTGGGCCTCTTGCTCCTGCGCCAACAACAGAAGCCGCTGGTCGTTTATGCAGCGGATGAAACGCGAGCTGCACTTGCGTGGCTTGATGGTGTTCTTGCGCGATTCTGCGGAATCGAATGGCGAAAGATCAGCGCTGATTTCCAATCGCTGATTGGCGGAATCGCTTTTCGCGTGATTCAATTGCCGCACAGCGTCGCGTTTCAACTTCGCGATGACACGTCGGGCAGGTTGGCGTTGATCGCGCCAGCAGTTGGCAAGCTTACCCGCGAATTGGCCGACGCGGTTGACGAGTCGGAGGTGATTTTGTTCGACGGCACATTCTGGAGCGACCATGAACTTGCAACCGTGCGGCCGTACGCTCGCAGCGCGCGCGAGATGAATCATCTGCCAATCAGCGAGGGCAGCTTTGATGTGTTGCGCCAATCGCCCGCCTGCCGGAAAATTTACACTCACATAAACAATACGAACCCAATTCTGATGCCTGGCTCTCGAGAACGAACAGAAGTTGAGCAGGTCGGAATCGAGATCGCACGCGATGGATTGGAGATTCTCTTATGACCACTGACCTTTGGGACCGCGAAACGTTTGTCGAAAAATTGCGGGCGATTGGCACACGCGCTTACCACGACAAACATCCGTTCCACGTCGCGATGAACGAAGGCCGGCTTTCGCCCGAAGGTTTGCGCGGCTGGGTGGCCAATCGCTTCTATTACCAGCGCTATATTCCAATCAAAGACGCCGCGATTCTTTCCAACTGCCCTGTGCGCGAGGTGCGCCGAATCTGGATCTATCGCATTCTCGATCACGACGGAACGACCTCAAGAAGGGGCGGTCTCCAGTCCGCCCAACCCGGAGAAGTTCCGCCGGCTGTGAAGCCGCCGCTGCTTGACGACGGCGGCATCGAAGCATGGCTGCAACTCGGTGAAGCGTGCGGCTTATCGCGCGACGAGCTACTGGATGATCGCCATCTGTTGGCCGGAGTCCGGTTCGCTGTCGATGCGTATGTGAATTTCGCCCGGACTCAACCGTGGCCAATCGCCATCGCATCGTCGCTGACCGAGCTTTTTGCGCCGGATCTGATGACAACACGGCTTTCAGCATTCGAAAAATCCTACTCGTGGATTGATGCTCGCGGACTCGATTACTTCCGCCGTCGAGTCACTCAGGCGAGGCGCGATTCTGACGAGGCGCTCGCGATCACGTTGGAGTATTGCAACACGCGCGAGCTTCAGCGCGAAGCCGTGCGCGCGCTCAAGTTCAAATGCGATGTGCTCTGGACTATGCTCGATGCCATCCATCAAGCGTACGGCGGCTTGGAAACCGCTGCCCATTAAATGCAAACCACCACAATCTCCAATTCAGCTCGGCCGAGCCTGACGAAAGGTGTTCGGTTACAAACCGATTCCGCCACCGGCAAAAATGTCCTGCTTTACCCGGAAGGCATCATCGAGCTAAACGAGACTGCCTGCGAAATCCTTTCCCACTGCGATGGTCGAACATTGGGCGAGATCGTTGCGGCATTGGCGGAAGAATACGACGCCGATCCCGCAGCCCTTGCGGCCGATGTGCGCGAAACCCTTGCCGATTTGCAGCGACGCAGCCTGATCGAACTCACATGAGCGCGCCGCGTCCATACGCATTACTCGCCGAGATCACATATCGATGTCCGCTGCATTGCCCGTATTGCTCCAATCCTGTAGCACTTCCTGTAGCCGTTTCGCTGTGCAAAGCGCCTCGCCGCCCGCAGGGCGTCGGCTACAGCAACGGCGAGCTCACCACGGACGAATGGAAACGCGTGATTCATGAAGCCGCCGCTCTCGGTGTGCTGCAGATCGGTTTTTCCGGAGGAGAACCACTCGCCCGTCGCGATTTGCCCGAGCTCGTCCGCGCGGCGCGCGAGGCAAACCTTTACACAAACCTAATCACCAGCGGCATCGGCCTCGATGACGATCGCGTGCGAGCGTTGCGCGATGCCGGCCTCGATTCCGTCCAGCTAAGTTTCCAATCTGACGATGCTGATCTCGCCGACGAAATCGCCGGTGCCCGGGCGCATCAGCGCAAGTTGGCCGTCGCTGCGAACATTCGCGCAGCAGGGATCCCGCTCAGCCTCAATTTTGTCATTCACCGGCGGAACATTGATCGGCTGCCGCAAATGATTGAGTTGGCGGAAACGCTCGGGGCTGAGCGAGTCGAGCTTGCGAACGTACAGTTTTACGGCTGGGCGTTTCCCAATCGCGCGGCATTGCTGCCGACCCGCGAACAGGTGAATCGCGCACGAGAAATCGCCACGGCAGCGAAAGCGCGGCTCGCGGGCAAGATCGACATCTTTTACGTGCTGCCGGACTATTATGAAAGTCGACCTAAACCGTGTTTGAACGGTTGGGGGCAGCGTTATCTCACTGTGAATCCGATCGGTGACGTGCTCCCCTGCCCAACCGCGTCATCAGCCATTCCCGATTTGAATTTCGAAAATGTCCGAACGCATGATCTCGATTGGATCTGGCGCGAATCGGAAAGTTTCAACCGGTTTCGCGGAACACAATGGATGCCGGAGCCATGCCGAAGTTGTCCGCAACGCGAAATCGATTTCGGCGGTTGCCGTTGTCAGGCGGCGTTGCTCACCGGCAATGCTGCGAACACCGATCCAGTCTGCGAATTTTCGCCGGATCGCGCATTTGTAGATGCTGTGCTACGCGACATAAATTCCTCAAGCGAGCATACGCATCAGTGGACCTATCGCACGAACCCATCAGCGATGTCCGTTTCGGTTTAGCTTGCGCCCTTCGACGAATTGCTCTGTCATCGTCTTCAGGAGAAGCCGATCCACCGAGGTGAAACGCGTTGTCCTCAACGCTTTGCCAGAAATAATGCCCTTTTAGCGGTAAGCTGCTACGGCGTTGGGCGCGGCGCCGGGCTGGGACGCGGCCGCGGTATTACGTTGGGCCTGCCAGTGGGTGTTGGCGTAGGTGTAATAGTTGGAGTAGCCGTAGCTGTGCCAGTAGGTGTAGCTGTGACCGTTGGTGTAGCACTAGGCGTAGATGAGGGAGTCGCCGTCGGCGTGGGACACGGCTTCGACACGCAACCAATAATGTCGACTGTATCAACGCGCCAACCTTCGTTGGATCCAGTCGTGTCGCTGGCCATCCGCCAGCGCAGCCTGCTGTCGAGGGGAAGAAAAATTGGGAGGTTGACCACGGTCGTGATGAAGCCCTCAGAATTGCCGCTCCAAGCCTGACGACCTGTAATCGGGCTACCGCGATCAGCGCTGATCGTGCGGTTATAACCCCCTATGGCAAAGGTCCCGCCGGCAGCAAGAATATCTTGAAAAGTACTTCCGCCGTCAGTGCTCAGCTCCAAGACCCCACCGTCGAAGCCGAGGTTAGGATCCTCGCCCGACGCTTCAAGATTGAAGTTGTGCCGGAAGGTCAACGATAAGGTCGCTGTAGGAAGGAAGATGGATAGCGAGTCGAGCAGCTTGTCACTCACCACGGCTGGGTCATCGATGAATGCAGCGTTGGGCAGTGTATCCGCAGGCGGCAGTGGCACTCCCGAATCAGATGTGACCCATAATGGCGGCGGCCCTTGGGCATTCGTTGCTATCCAGTCCGGTGGCAATCCAGGTGGAGTGACATCGTCGAAGTGCTCCCTCAACTCCACCGGTTGCGAACAGGGAAAGGGCGTGCATGTAGGATTCGGTGGTGGAGTGGGAACGGCGGCCGAGATGTCCACTCGCCCCCAGCCATAAACATTGTTTGGTGGGCCCGCGGTGCCGCACTGGGTCGAAGAGATAAAATTCGCCGCGGTATTCAACGTTGTCTGGCTGCCATTGATGTCATGGCGCAACTCCGGGCGGGCACACCATAACAATGCCATCGCGCCGGCGATGTGCGGCGTCGCCATCGACGTGCCGCTGAGAATCTCATAGTCAGTATCAGATCCATTGTAGCTTGAACGAATGTTTGTTCCCGGGGCGGTGATATCGGGTTTTATTCGATTGCTCCCATCGATGATCACTGGGCCGCGACTGCTAAAACTAGCAATCACGTCCTGACCCGTATTCAATGCGCCAACCGTGTAGGATGCTGCGTAGATGGATGGCGGATCTTCCATGGTGGAACAGTTCGGGCCCGTGCTATCCGCCCTGACCACCATCATGATGCCGGCAGCGGCTTGCGCTTCCACAGCAGCTTGCAACGTTTCAACCGAACAACCTTCAAACGGCGGGCAGTGCCATGCGTTCACCGTAATATCGGGAGCTCTGAGCGGGTCGCCCTGGCCACCGCCTATCGGATACGGCGCAAGGAACCATTCCATGCATTCGAGATATCTGGCCGGCGTGCCGCTCCCCTGGTCCATGTTACGACAACCGATCCATTTCGCTCCAGGCGCCATCCCGATCTGGTTGCCCGTGCCGTCATCGCCAATCGCGGTACCCATGGAGTGCGTCCCGTGCCCTATGTCATCACACGGGAAAGACGAATCGTTTCCGCACGGATTGCCGACACTGTCGTGAACGGCATCGTGCCAGTTGAAATTATGATCGGCTGTGACTCCGTCCCAGCCGCGGTAGTGAGGCTTGAGCGCGTTATGCGTCCAGCGCTGGCCCGTATCAGCGCCGCCGACCGTTATTCCCTGGCCCCTGAACCCCAACGCCCACACATCCGGTGCGTGCGTATAAGCGATGTTCGGCTCGATCGTCTCCGGCTTGCGCGGCTGCGAAGAGGCCTCGGCAATAGCGCCCTGTTGAGGAAGCGAATTTTGAATGTGCGGATTGCCTTCGATGCGTGCCACGTCCAGACGGGCTGCCAACAGCTCAGCAATCTCGCGACTTCCCTTCACCAAAATGGCGTTTACGATGTAGAATGAACGATGCCCGATCCCGTGCTTGCGGAGCCATTGCACAATTGGTTCTTGTGTCGTCTGGCTCTTGTTCCTTAGCGCATCGTACACGTAGCGACCTTTCTCAGCCTTGGTCGGTAGCACCGCTGCCCCGGTCAGGTCCGCCTGATCAGCGAGCACTACGAAAAATTCCGCCTCCTGGCTATTGGCAGTGTGCTCAATCACCCACGGCGCGACCTTGCGATGGAACGCGTTGTCCTTAACGCGTTGCGTAAAAATGCTCTGCCGCCGGATATTAGCGCCTGCGGCGATTCTTTTCCCATCGCCTTCAGGAGAAGCCGACCCACCTACGGCACGCGACGAACCGAGCGCCCCCATGGCAGCAATGCCGGCCGCGATGAAAAAGAAGACGCAGAGTACGGTGCGTATTCGCAACGGAGTTGATGTGCGGCTCGCATTGTTGGTCATGATGCACCGTGGCACTTGTGTCGAACAGCCGAGGTAGTTCTTACCCAAAGGTGAACATCGATGTCAATATTTCTCCGTGCACAAACCGTAGCGCACGCGTCTCGCGTGCTGCCAATGGCGTCTTCGCCATCGTGGGCTTTTTTCCTGTAATCAAGTCAGAGTCAGCATGAAGTATCTGGAAGTTTCTTTAGGTGCGAGGCTGAAACCAGCACGCGAGACGCCTGCGCCATCCAATCGTCATCGAACAGTTACGGCGTCGGTCGCGGCGCCGGACTGGGCCGCGGTCTCGGCGTTGCGCGCGGTCTGGGAGTAGGCGTTGGCCTGGCTGTCGCCGTCGGTGTACCTGTAGGTGAAGCTGTTGGCGTTGGTGATGGGGGGGTGGTAGTCGGAGTTGCAGTTGCCGTAGCAGTCGGGGTAGTCGTTGCCGTAGCACTCGGGGTAGGGGTAGGCGTGCCGGTCGGCAGCGTAAAGGCATACACTTTGTTATCGGCGCCGAAGTAAATGCGGCCACGAGCGGCAATTCCGGTATTCCACTGCCGCGTGCCAGTCATCAATTCGTTGTTGCCGCCGCCTGCATAGATAACCGTGCCCGTATCGCCATCGTAACCGTGCAAGCGCTGGTCGCCTTCCACGCCAGCGACCCACACAATCGTGTTATTGGTTCCGTCCGTCGTTGTCACCCAGGGCGAGCCGCGCCCTACCTGATTCTGACTCCAGGCGAAAACGATCGCGGGCGGACTTGTCGCCGTGATTTTGTAGGCCCTGATCGTGCCGACCTCGTTATGGAAAGCAATATAGGTTCCCTGGCTGGTATGGTACGTGACAGCTGATGTCCCTCTATTAGTGCCCGACACATTCGCAAAAGCGTCCGCATTCCTGATCCCACCGAGATTGTTGCGATCCAGCAAGTAGGCGTTCGAATCCTTGCCGAGCGCAAGCACAAGCTGCGAAGGCGTCGCTCCAGGCACATCGACCAGAGTGGCGCTCACACCGCCAAGATCGGTGTCGCCTTGGTCGAGGCTCAACCAGTTTGTGGGAGCCCAGTAGTCGGTAGGCTGACCGGTCCAAGTCGGCCCAGATTGCAACCGAATAATTGCTTCGCCACCCATCCAGACGCCCCCAGTGTTAAACGTGTTGCCGGTGACCACGAACATATTAGTGCCGTCGCTCGCGACGCCGCCGTGACCCCAAATCCCGCCACCAATCGCGGTGGTCGCCCAAGCATTCACGTTAGCCGAATTGTTGATATCCACGCCGACAACCCAACCGTGGTAGCTGAAGCAGTCGCCCACGTATGCCGAGTACGCCACATACACAATTCCGTTGACAAGAGCTAGCCCACCTCGTTCTTCCTGTATGGCGGAGCTGAATCCCGTTACCGCGTTATCCACGTCGACAGGCCAGCCCGAATTCGTCGCACCAGTGTCCACATTGAGCGAATAAATAAAATGTTTGATCGGATTTCCATTGATCACCGCGTCCAGAAAAAGTGATCGCGAGCCAAGATCGACAACCGGCGTGCCGGTAATACCAACCGGCGCGATGCCGAACCCGCACGCGCCCTGCGGCATGGGAGTCCCGAGGTTGCGCTGCCAGATGATTGTGCCAGTGGTAGCGTCGAGGGCATAGA